>JAKIVC010000007.1 GCA_021647245.1 Gammaproteobacteria bacterium | reverse complement strand
CCTTTGCGAACCAGACTCGTTAAATTCTGGCGTTCTTCTTCTGATAACCGAATGATGTATTTCTTTTTCATGAGCACCCTCAACAAGATATTGACCAACCATGAGAAGGAATTTTAACACTAGGCAATATCACATTGAAAGAGTACTAGGCTAGATACGAAAGGTAATCACATGATCGGTATCAAGGCGAATGCCAATCGGTTCGCCGATGGGGTGGTTGTGGTGGCTGGGCACCAGTGAGAGGATCTCTGAACCGGTGGGTAGCTCCAGGGTGTAGAGGATTTGTGCACCCCGGAATGCTTTTGCCTTTACCACCGCTTGCAGTGAGCTGTGGTCATCATGAAGTACATCATCGGGCCGGAGTAATACGTCAACACCACAGTCAGCACAACAGGGGGCATCAAATTCGCCGTCGATAACCCCTAGCTCTATTTCCACCCGCTCGCTGTCGACTACTTTTCCGGGGAGAAAGACGCCTTCACCAATGAAGTTTGCGACAAAGCGGTTTTTGGGGCGGTGGTAGAGGTTGTACGCGCTATCCCACTGCTGAATGCGCCCTTCGTTCATGACTCCGATCACATCGGCTACCATGAACGCCTCTTGTTGGTCGTGGGTTACCAGGATGGCGGTGGCTTGCTCTTGTTTGAGAATATCGCGCACGTCGAGGCAGAGCCGTTCGCGCAGTGTGACATCCAGGTTCGAGAAGGGCTCGTCCATTAACAGCAGGCTGGGGCGTGGTGCCAAGGCGCGTGCTAGGGCGATGCGCTGCTGCTGCCCACCAGAGAGTTCGTGGGGGTAAAGTTCGCCGCATTGTGGCATGTCGATCAGTGCGAGCATCTCGGTGACGCGCTGCTGTTTTTCGTGCCGAGATTCGCCTTGCAGTCCAAAGGCGATATTTTCTGCGGCACTCAGGTGCGGAAAGAGTGCATAGTCTTGGAAAACCATGCCGATGCGTCTTTTTTCTGCTGCTAGGTGCTGGCCACTTCCGGCAATCTGTTTGCCCGAAAGGGTGATATTGCCATCTTGTACTGTTTCGAAGCCGGCAATGCAACGCAGTACTGTGGTTTTTCCGCAGCCGGATGGTCCCAGCAAGCAGCCGATCTCCCCTCGTTTCAGTGAGAGGCTCATCGCTTGCACGACGGTGGTTTCCCCGTAGCGCTGTGTGATGTTGTTGAGTTCGAGCAGTTGATCAGTGTTGGGCATGGCGATTCATCAAAATTATCGGAATGAGTCCTGCGAGTACGATGGCAACGGAAGGGAGTGCGGCACGTTCCCACTCACCTTCGGCGGTCATTTCAAAAACCCGTACCGCGAGGGTATCCCAACCAAAGGGGCGAGTCATCAGGGTGATGGGCATCTCTTTCATAACATCTACAAATACCAGTGTCATGGCGGTGAATATTCCTCCGCGCAGTATCGGCAAGTGCACCCGCCTGAGCAGCACCAAGCCACTGCTGCCTAGGCTGTGGGCAGACTCATCAACTGAGCGCGTAATACGTTGCAAGTTGCCATCTACGGCGCTAAACCCTACTGCCATAAAGCGAATGCAGAGCGCCACCAGCAGGGTAACCATTGTGCCTTGCAGCAATAGACCGCCATCGTAACCAAACAGTGTGTGCAGGCTGTCACGCAATTGATTATCCAGCCATGCAATCGGTATGAAGGCTCCCACTGCCAGCACCGGCCCGGGCAGTGCGTAGCCCAGTGTTGCCACCCGCACCATGATGCGGGTGCCAAGATCTGAATAGTAGCGATTGGCTACCGCCAGTATCACGCTGGCACTCACCACCAGCAGTGCCGCCATCGCCGCGAGCAGTAGTGAGTGCCACAGGAATTCAAAGTAACGACTATCCAGGTCATCCATTGCCACCTCACTGACCCAGATCAGCAGTTGAATCATTGGAATAATAAATGCGAATAGCACCACGCCACTTGCCAAGGCGACGGCGGCGAGGCGACTCCACCCCATCAACTGTATGCGCTCTTGCTTGCCTGCGGTTTTACCTACGGTGGTGTAACGCATTCTGGCTCGTGCCTGCTGCTCTAGCAGTACAATTATGAAGACAAAAATAACCAGTATTGAGGCGAGTTGAGATGCGGCTTGTAGCGAGTACATATCAAACCACGCTTTGTAGATGCCGGTGGTAAAAGTATCGTAGTTAAAGACCGAAACAGTGCCGAAATCGGCCAGTGTCTCCATAATTACCAGCATCACACCGCCAATAATCCACGGCCTTGCCATCGGCAGCGCCACCCAAAAGAAGCCTGCTCGTGGGCTATAGCCTAGTGACTGCGCCGCTTCCAATGCGCGCTTTCCCTGAGTAGCAAAGGCGTTACGGGCGATCAGGTAAACGTAGGGGTAGAACGCCAGCACCATAACCAGGATTACACCGCCCAGTGAGCGAATTTCTGGCGGCTGCCACTCGATGCCAGCGGCACGCATCCATGTCTGTAGTGGGCCGGTAAAATCGAGAATGCCAACCATGACAAATGCAGTTACATAGGCGGGAACCGCCAGGGGCAACATTAACGCCCAAGAGAATATTTTTCGCCCGGGAAACTCACAAACCGCTGTCAGCCATGCCAACGCCACACCCAGCACCAGCGTACCGCTGGCGGTACCCAGCACCAGCCAGAAGGTGTTGCTGGTCAGCTCCCACAAAAGGTGGATTTTCAAGTGTTGCCATACGGCTAAATCGGGGCTAAACAGTGACCAGAGAATGACCACTACCGGAGTTAATACCACCAGAGAAATCGCCAGTGCCGACAAACGCCAGCCCTGACTAAAGAGACGAGTGCCCCATAACTTAACCCCAGACACGCCCCTATTCATTGTTGCTGCACTCGCCCACCACCTCTGTTATTTATATCCGGCACGATCCATCAGCTTGACCGCTTCTACCTGTAGCTCACCCGCTTTCGCTACGTTCAGCGGGTTTGCCTTGAACGCTCCCCAGGCCGCTACTTGAGCAGAGGGTTTCACTGCGGCATTGGCGGGGTATTCATGATTTGAATCTGAAAACAGATTTTGTGCCCGCTCCGAGGCGAGCCACTCCAGCAGTGCGATGGCACCGTCTACATTAGACGCGTAACGGGTAACTCCACCACCTGAAATATTCACATGCACCCCACTACCCTGTTGATTTGGCCAGAAGAGCTTAAGTGGAATTGCCGGGTCTTTGTTTTCAAGGCGACCAAAGTAATAGGTGTTACCAATGCCCACCTCACACTGACCGGCGGCAATCGCCTGCATCATTTTAGTATCACTGGAGAATGGTTTAGTCGCCAGGTTGGCAACCCAGCCTTTGACGATAGATTCCGTTTGCTGTTTGCCATGCTCTGCAATCATCATCGCAACCAGCGACTGATTATAAACTTTCTTGGAGGTGCGTAAACAGAGTTTTCCTCTCCATTTTGGATCAGCAAGATCTTCGTAGCTGGATAAGTCGCTGTCACTCAGTTTACCGGTATTGTAAACGATGGTGCGCGCCCGAACCGAAAGTCCAAACCAGCGATTTTCGGGATCCCGCAGATACTCTGGAATCGAGCTGTTGAGTTTTTCCGACAAAACTGTTTGCAGCAGCCCCATGTTAGCTGCCTGCCACAGATTGCCTGCATCAACAGTGATCAACAGATCGGCGGGTGTGTTTTCCCCCTCCGCCTTAAGTCGCTGCATCAAAGAACCCGCCTTGCCGGTAACAAACTTCACCTCAACACCCGTCTCTTTGGTGTAGGCATCAAACAGTGGTTTGATGAGCTGCTCATTTCGCGCAGAATAGACCACCACCTCATCAGAAGCCAAGGCGCTATATGAGACCCACATCGCCACTACACCTGCTATCAATACCAGCCACTGCTTGCACTTCATTTAATACCCCCTCTATTGATCGGTTAATTTATTAATAGTAATCATTCTCATTACCAATTACAATAGATATTATTCCCTAATCCCCCGATAGAAACACGAGGTGATGTGTAAGCGTTTGGTTTCACAGTGAAACTAAAAATATTAGCCGCACCCGCAGGTTCGGCGGCTATTTTTTGTTTTGCTGTGGAATCAAGCGCTTGTGCAGCATGCGTGTGTCTGATCGGGGGGATGAGGGTTATTATTTGCAGTTGATCAATTGAATTTTCAATTGATATACCCCATTGATGTAATGCTATGCTTCGCTAGGAAAGCTCAGAACATGCCATGAAGGTTTTATGCTGTCTGAATCAAAACTTCCCTAGTAGGCTATCGGATTTAGGTGATCGTAGCGAGAGAAAGCCATTTTGAGTCCATTTTTTTGATCGTTTGAGGCGAATATTGGGCATATTCAACGAAAAGGATCGGAGAAAGGGGCCAGAATGGCTTTTCCGCAGTAGATTCACCCTCAGTCCGACAGCCTCCTAGCAACAACCAACTGCACCACATGCCCACTCACAAGGATTTCTGAATCAAAATGAAAGACGACTCAGCAACCATAGCCAAAACCACCCCACTACAGAAAAAGGTAGTGGGCATCATGGAACACCACACCCGCTTCAAGCTCCATAACGAGCTGCACATGGGGCCTTGTGAGCTACTGGAGGCACCGACCCATGCCTCTCACCTTGCACTGCTGATCGATGATGATGAGGCCCGCCATGAGCACCGCATGATCACGCAGCTGTGCGAACACTACAGCGTGACACCCCCCCCCGAAGAGGTTACCCATTTCACTGTCAAATTGGGTACGTTTCGTTTTAAGTGGGAGCGCCATACCGAGTTCTCGAACTATACCTTTTTTGTAGAGGCACCCTTCGACACGCCGTTTGTAGAGAATGCCATTGACCAAGTCCCTAGCAGCTGGCTAGAGGGGCTGCCGGGTGAGGTGATTGCAGCAACCCATATTGCACTTGAGAGCAACGAGCGCCCTCACCGCAGTCTGGATGAGCTTGCTCACCTGTTCACTGCCAATACACTAATGGGTGCTGAAGTGACGGCGGGAGCAGCCATTGTCTGGACCGATAACAAAATCCACGCCGATGGCTTTGGGCGGATTTTAATTCATGATGTGGATTTACGCGCGCGCCAGGCCGGTCGCATGGTGCAGCGTCTTATCGAGATTGAAACTTACCGTATGCTGGCAATGCGCCCGGTCTCAATGGCGCGACAATATATTCCGATACTGGCCAGCTTTGACGAACGCCTGGCCGAGCTCACCTCCAATAATAATGCCCTGGACTGCCTAGAAGACGAGCGCAAGCTGTTGGATGAAATCACCCAGCTGGCTGCTGAAATCGAACGCATTTCAGCGCAAACAACCAATCGGTTTAACGCCTCTCTGGCCTATCACCACATCGTCAAACAGCGGGTAACCCGGTTGCGTGAGAACCGCATACAGGGCTTGCAGATGTTTCATGAGTTCATGGATCAGCGTCTTACCGGCTCAATCCAAACCTGCTCATCGGTACAAAAACACCTGGAGACACTGTCCAATCATGTCTCGCGTGCCTCCTCACTACTGCGCACCCGTGTAGAGATTTCTATGGAAGAGCAGAGCCGTGATCTACTGCAATCGATGGATAATCGCGTCAAGTTGCAACTCCGGCTACAAGAGACCGTTGAAGGGCTATCCATCGTAGTATTGAGTTACTACCTACTCGGCATTGTGGGGTATGGATTGAAAGGTTTAAAATCAGCCGGCGTGCCGATCAATGTGGAGTTGAGCATCGGCATTGCAATACCAATTGTAGCAGGGGCAGTCTTTTACGGTATGCGTCGACTACGGAAATCGATAAAGCACTAACCTGAGTAGCTGTTAGAGCTATCCAGTACCGATAGCTCTAACCAAGTTAGGCGTAAGAGCTAGCTTTGACGCTGGCTTTTATCCCGCTCTATCAACGCATAAGCGGAGTGGTTGTGTATCGACTCGAAGTTTTCAGACTCGACCACATAGGAGACAACCCGACTATCTGCGTTAAGTTGTGCCGCCACATCACGCACCATATCCTCTACAAACTTAGGGTTGTCATATGCCCGCTCCGTAACATGCTTCTCATCAGGACGCTTCAGCAGGCTATATAGCTCGCATGAGGCTTGTTTTTCTACCAAGTCAATCACCTCTTCAATCCAGACAAACTGACAGGTACGAATGGTCACCGTCACATGTGAGCGCTGGTTGTGCGCTCCATAAGCCGATATTTTCTTCGAACAGGGGCAGAGACTGGTCACGGGCACCACCACTTTGATGGTGGTATCCGTTTTTCCGCCACTGATTTCGCCCAGCAGCGTCACCTGGTAGTCCATTAGGCTCTTCACACCCGACTCAGGGGCTGTTTTATTGATGAAGTAGGGGAAGTTCATCTCGATGTGACCTGTTTCTGCTTCCAGTTTTTCTGCCATCTCTTTTAACATGACATCGAAAGACTCAACGCTGATCTCACGATCATTGTTATTCAAAATCTCCACAAAGCGCGACATATGCGTGCCTTTGAAGTTATGCGGCAGGGTCACATACATATTAAACACAGCGATGGTGTGCTGCTCACCCTCACTGCGGTCAGCCACTTTCACGGGGTGGCGAATATCTTTAATTCCCACTTTATTAATTGTAATCTGGCGGGTATCAGCCGAATTTTGAACATCCGCAATGGTTTTATCACTCATGCCTACTTTTCCTCGGTGTAACGCACAGATGCGTTATCAGTTTCCCACAGGGTAATCGCATCTACCTGTACATGCTCCGAATTGATCTGCTCACCGATCCGCCCATAGAGATAACCTGCAATATTCTCTGCCGTTGGGTTGATCTTATCAAACGGTGGAATTTCATTTAGGTAACGATGATCCAGCTCGCCGCAAATATCACGCGCCACCTGTTTGATGCGCTTGAAATCAATCGCAATACCCAGCTCACTAAGTGAACGGGAGACAACCTCGACTTCAACCTTCCAGTTATGGCCATGAAGACGTGCACAATCCCCCGGATAGTCACGTAATGAGTGGGCCGAACCGAAGCCAGCCAGCACTTTTAATGTATATACAGCTGCCATTTTTTATCACCCATTTATAACCAAGCAATTCTATCAGAAATACTTGGATTTACGAAGCCGGCCATTCTACCCCACCACCCACCAACAGAACAACAATCTAGAGCGGCTCAGAGCCCTGGAGCCAAAATAGTGACTAAGTGACCGTGATTACCGTAGCGAGTGCTTTCAAGTGAAAAAGAGTGGTAAATAGGCATTAATTTCAAAAAGTTATCGCAACACCTTCACTGCTAAAACAACCGAAATATTCAGCTATTTAGCGATTATGAGTAAAAACTCTTTGAATTATAATGGAAAGATAGGCATTATGAGCGCCAAATCGGAATAGACAACTGAACCACAGAAGTTAAAGGGCCCCATGCCAAGAGAAGATCATATTGAGATGGAAGGCACGGTAATTGATACCCTGCCAAACACGATGTTTCGCGTAGAGCTAGAAAATGGCCACGTTGTTACGGCACATATTTCTGGAAAGATGCGTAAAAATTATATCCGCATCCTGACAGGCGACAAAGTGACGGTACAACTCACACCTTACGATCTTTCGAAAGGTCGCATCACTTTCCGTAACCGGTAACAACCAAACGCCCCGCACACCAAGCAAAGTTGCGGGGCTTTTCTTCCCTATCACCCATCCAAAAAGAGCAGAGAGTCGCTCCGCTGACCAGACTACTCAGTTTTCGCGGGTTCCTTCTTTTTCGCCATACAGCGAAGTACAATTTCACCCTCTTTTTCAGAAACCTTAACATTGCCACCTGACGCAAGTTTGCCAAACAGCAGCTCTTCCGCTAATGGTTTTTTAAGGTTTTCCTGAATCAACCTGGCCATCGGCCTAGCACCCATCAGCGGGTCATAACCACGTTTGGCAAGCCAGCTACGTGCGCTATTATCCACATCCAGTGTGACACCTTTCGCCCGCAGTAACTCTTCGAGTTCAAACAAAAATTTATTGACCACATTCTGTATGGTCTGCATATCGAGCGCTTGGAACTGCACAATCGCATCCAGACGGTTGCGAAACTCCGGTGCAAAGGCTCGCTTGATCACCTCCATCGCATCACTGGCATGGCTCTGCTCGGTAAAGCCCATCGAGCTTTTTTGCAGCTGCTCTGCCCCCGCATTGGTGGTCATCACGACAATGATGTTGCGAAAATCTACCTTGCGGCCATTGCTGTCTGTCAAAGTGCCATGATCCATCACTTGCAAAAGCAGGCTAAAGACATCCGGATGCGCCTTCTCGACCTCATCCAGCAGCACGACCGCATGGGGGTGTTTACTCACCGCATCGGTTAACAGCCCACCCTGATCGTACCCCACATAACCGGGTGGAGCGCCAATCAACCGGGAGACCGTATGCCGTTCCATATACTCAGACATATCGAAACGGATTAGTTCGATCCCCATTAAGTAGGCTAGCTGTTTGGTTACCTCGGTTTTACCCACGCCGGTTGGCCCTGCAAACAAGAACGAACCGATGGGTTTGTCTTTATTCCCCAGGCCTGAGCGGGCCATTTTAATGGCCGTTTCAAGTGAGCCGATCGCATCATTTTGACCATAAATAAGCAGTTTGAGATCCCGCCCTAGATTGCGTAACGTCTCTCTGTCCGACTTTGAAACACTCTTGGCGGGGATGCGCGCAATTTTCGCTACAATCTCTTCCACTTCATGCACGCCAATGGTCTTTTTACGCTTCGAAGGTGCCTTAAGCCACTGACTGGCACCCGCTTCATCAATCACATCTATCGCTTTATCGGGCAAAAAACGGTCATTGATATAACGCGCTGAAAGCTCGACCGCAGTACGCAGGGATTGGTGGGTATAGCGCACGGCATGATGCTCTTCAAAGCGAGACTTCAAACCTTCAAGAATTTTAATGGTTTGATCAATCGTCGGTTCGGGCACATCAATTTTTTGGAAGCGACGCGCTAAGGCACGATCCTTTTCAAAAATCCCCTTATACTCCTGATAGGTGGTCGACCCGATACATTTCAGTTCACCGGATGCCAGCGCAGGTTTAATTAGATTTGAGGCATCCATAGCACCACCTGAGGCGGCACCGGCACCAATAATGGTATGAATTTCATCAATAAAGAGCACCGCACCCTCTTCGTTTGAAACTTGGTTAACAACAGCTTTCAAGCGTTTTTCAAAGTCTCCCCGATACTTGGTACCGGCCACAAGCGCCCCCATATCAAGAGAGTAGATAGTACTTTCTGCCAACACCTCCGGGCTATCGCCATCCACGATCATCTTTGCCAGGCCTTCGGCAATGGCCGTTTTACCCACGCCTGCTTCACCGACCAATAGGGGGTTGTTTTTACGGCGGCGACACAGCACCTGAATGGCACGATCCAGCTCTTCTTTACGGCCAATGACGGGGTCAATTTTCCCCAGAATAGCTTTACGGTTAAGATTAACCGCATATTTGTCGAGCGGACTCTGCTGACTTTCACCCTCGGCGACACCGTCACGGGGGTGATCCACCTCCTCAGCCTCTTCACCCGGCACTTTGGAGATGCCGTGGGAGATGTAATTCAACACATCAAGCCGTGAAACACTCTGCTTATGCAAAAAATAGGTCGCCTGTGACTCCTGCTCACTAAAAATAGCAATCAGGACATTTGCACCAGAGACTTCGTTGCTCCCCGATGCTTGCACCTGCAAGACAGCACGTTGCAAAACACGCTGAAAGCCAAGTGTTGGTTGTATTTCTCGCTCAATATCGGCTGGTAGGGAGGGGCTGGTTTCACTCAGAAAGAGGCTGAGCTCCATTCGCAGCTGCTCAAGGCTGGCGCTGCATGCCTTCAAAGCGGCGGTTGCTGAAGCGTTATCAAGCAGTGCCAGCAGCAGGTGTTCAACGGTCATGAATTCATGCCGATCTTCCCGCGCCATTGTAAAAGCCTGATTTAAGGTGAGTTCCAATTCTTTACTAATCATAACCACATACCACCTTTAGTTTATCTACTCCGCTTCCATCAAGCAGAGCAGCGGGTGCTGATTTTGTTGCGAAAAATCATTCACTTGAGCAACTTTCGTCTCGGCCACATCGCGACTAAAAATACCACAAACACCTTTCCCTTGATTATGTACTTGAAACATCACCTGGGTGGCTTGTTCACGCGATAAATAGAAGAAACTTTCAAGCACCTCTACCACGAAGTCCATGGGAGTATAATCGTCATTCAAAATAATAACTTTATACATTGGCGGACGCTTCAGTGCTGGTTTAGCCTCTTCAACCGCCAGCTCATCATCAAAATCGAACTGATCATTTCCTGCCATTACACCAAGCCCTCTCATCTCGACAATCAACCATAATTCATGATGTTACAAAAAAAGAAGTAGTATACCATGCGCTCAACATTGCACCCACACTCTGCCCCTCTCAATTTTTCCACAAAAAAAACTTGACTACTCACCTCATCCGTACCAAATTTAGTTCTGATGGTAATAAAAACAACAATAAGCCGTCACTCTGTTTTTTGTTATACATGTGAGTAATGAGGAGGTTGAAGTATATGGACACGGGCATCGTTAAATGGTTCAGCAATTCAAAGGGTTATGGTTTTATTGAGGGGGCAGAAACCTCGGGGGATGTTTTTGCACACTTCTCTACTATTGAGATGGACGGCTATCGCACGCTCAAACAGGGACAGGAGGTTGCATTTGAGTATACCGAAGGACCAAAAGGGCTTCAGGCCACTAAAATCACCGTGCCAGAAGAGGAAGAAGAGACTCGACTAGACTCGTAATGAGATAAGGTGCATTCATAAATAGAGGCCTTTTCAGCAATCGCTCTTTCGTGCAAAGGCTTCAAAGAAACCTCTATTGATTCAGGACATGACAGATTGCGTACCAAATTTCATCGCACCAAAGCACAAATCGCCAGCAATAGTCGCTCTATTGACCCGCGTTGTAATGCAGAGGCGGTGAATTAAGTGCTCAAATGCGCGTTCATGAATTAATAGAGATACCCTCAAATTATCACGCCGGAAGGGAATCACACCAAACCCAGCCAAAGCGACTCAACCCAGTATCAACCACGCCGGCAACGTCACACTCCCTGTCGTCTTCACCTCTACTCGGTTCTCATCGATGGTGCGCCCTATTAATCGCAAGGTCTGCTTCAGGCTCAAATCACTCTCGTCTCGCGCCCCGAGTCTACTTTTAAACTGGTAGTGGCCTGAGCTTTGTAGTGACAACTCACCATCTAGTTTTACCGGCCCCTCTCGATCACTCAGAACGGCCTCGAGCGCACCATCCTGCTGTGTAAATTCAGCTTGCAGTGCCCCCAGCACCAAGGCACCCGAAATACCGGCCTGATGCCAAATCAGCACGCCTGAGAGATCGTAGATAACCCCTTGTTGGTACCTCAACTGATTCAAGTTCAACTCAAACTCGCCGGTCAGGTCAAAATCAGCCAAACCTAATGGTGCGGCATACCTTTCTACCGGCAGTTTAACCACGCTGTCGTAAAGAGTTACCTCATGGCTCAACAGGTCTATTTCAACAACCCCGCGACCCTGCAACCCATCACTAATGGACGTGATATTCAGCTGTGCATTTCCAAGTAGCAGTGGCCAGGGTGAGAGTGACCACTCGACATTTTCCAGTACCACCCCTTCAACCTCAAGCGCCCGCATCTCACCCGACCATAATGTCCCCTCCACGCCATACAGCATCAAGCCATCCACTTGCTCCTCCAGTATCGAGGCAACATAAGTGGCGGGTAATATCACCCATAAGCTCAGCAGATAAACCCCAAAGAATAGCAGTGCATAAGCAATTTTGGATTTCACGAGCGACTCCGCTTAAGGGTTAACCGCGCATCGACCAGCCCTGCTGTTGACTGCTTTTCGATATTGCTGTTACCCAGCACTACACCGTATTCACGAGAGAGCGTTGCCAGCCAACGCATCATTGAATTAAATTCCACCTTCTCCAGCCAGATACGCACCGAGCCATCCTTGTCGGGTTGAACTCGCTTAATATTGCCGCCGAGCACGGCTTTTTTAGCGCTACGATCGACCAGTGTCAACAGTGACTCCCCCTCTGCACCCCGGCGCGTGTTGTTAACCATGCTGCTCGTTTTAACCTGTTGGGCCGCCTGTTGCATCCAGGCTAATGTTGCATGCTGGCTCTCTATATCACGTTGCAAGCGCTCACTTTCGGCACTCAAAGGTGACCATAGCAAGCTATAAAGCAGCATCAACAGTAACGCACCGCCACCCAGCAACAGAGTGGATCGTTCGCGACTGTTGAGTTCTTCAAACCACGCTTTCATGAACGACTCCCTTTAATCAGCAGGCGCGCCTCTACTTTGTTACCACGGGCACTGGCCGAAACCACTTCGGCATGCAGGCCCGGCTTGTCGGAAAATAGCTGTTTAATTTGATCCAATACCTGTAAGTTTTGTAAATGCATATCCACGTTTAGCTCACCATTATGGTAACGCAAACGTTGCAGCTCAAATTTTACTTTATTGTCTGAAAGCAGCGTAACACCGCCTAAAAGCGGGTAGAACTGGTCACCTTGCATGCCGACACTCTGCTCTTTTAGCCGTGCTTCCATTTGAGCTCGCGGGTCCACCACTCTTTTTGCATCGGGGAAGGTATCTAGATAGAGCTGCTTTATCTCTTGATCCAGCGCCGCCTGTAACGTGGTGAGCCGCTGATGGTCGGCAGTCATTGAGATAAGCTGAAAGAGTGCCATCATGGCCAGTACGGCGACGGCTGGCCACCAGGGGCGCCACTGTCGGCTCATTTTTTCTTGATGGCTATAATCACCTTGCAGCAGATTAATCACCTCACCGTTCGGTACATTAGCGGCCGCTGTCTGTAGTAGCTGCGGTGAGCTCTCCCCTTGAATCAGTTCAATCTCGTTCTGTTGGCACCACTCAAGCAGCTCATCTTGTAGCGCTTCATAATCACCACTCACCAAAAGCTGCTCTGGTTTTTGCCCCACTTCATCGTAGAGGCGCTGTAATATAAACAGAGGAGTCGTCAACATCATTCGCAGCCCAGCTGCACGGCCGTAACGCAACATAACCCCCGGCTCATCAAACCAGAGGTGCCACCCCTGCGGTGGGCAGGGTATTGCAAAATAATCGGGGATAATTTTATGCGGTGTCATATTGTAGCGCTCTAACAACGCCAGCCACTGCTCCAACACCACACGCTTGATCACTACAACCGGGACCGTGCCATCCGTTGCCTCACCCAGTGAAAAGTGCAGCTCATCAACATCGTCAACCAGCTGCTCTTCCAAGGCAAAAGGGGTGGCTTTGGCCAGTCGGCTGCGACTGACTCCCGGTAGAGAGACCTGGGTGGCGGTGCATAACTGCCCCGGTACGATCACAGTAATATGAAAACCGTGGGCCGCTTCAGCGGCTTCAGCCAGCCGCCCCTGACCCGTTTGGCCCGCGTGATACCAGGTGGCTTGGGGCTCTTCACTATCAAGCTCATGCGGTTCCAATCGCAGGAAAAAATGATCCGACATTAATTAACCCCTTGGCTGCGATAGATCACAGTACTTTTACCGGTGCTATTATTTCGTTTTAACACACTATACAGAGCCAGATTGCGGTTACCAAACGTGATAAAACCATCAAGTAAAAAATAGTGACTACTTACATCCAGCATCTGCTCTGCATCCCCCCTGTTGGGCGCTTGATTAACCACTGGCTCCGCCATAAAGTCTGATAACTTTTCATACTCTTCAGAGGCCAGTGTATCGGCATCACCATCACCCATACCCTTAAGTGATGCTTGGATAATTTGCCACGCTGCCGTATTCACATTCACCTTGCTGTTATTTTCACCCGGAAACACGGTCAACAGCGGATGACCATCGTCATCCACCAACTCACGCCGCACTTCTGGGGTAAACCCTTGAACGAGTTGCAGCTCACTGATGGAGAGCATCGCCCGGTTAGCCGCGCGATAAGGCGGCTTCATCAACAAATATTCACCATCTTCTGCGCCACCCAGTCCGAACACTTGCTGGTCTGGATCAATCCAGTCAACCAGTGCATCAACCAATGAGGTGTTCTGCCCTAGCGCATCAAACAATCTTTTCATCCGCTCTATTTCAGGTGTCACCGGTTGACCATCATCATCCACCAGGTTGTTGATATTAAGGTAGCGATTAAGATCCACGACCTGACCGCCCACGCTACCATTTTCAACCTCAAACCCCACCGGCATTGCCCATGTTTCATCCGGTGTATCGTACTGCGCACCCTCGTTTGCGGTGATATCCTCTTGCAAGCCCCATGCGGCGATGAGCTCGGCACCCCGCGCATACTGGTCAAGCTGATCAATGGCGAGCACGTTGGCGGCTCGACGGATATCCATCTGCTGGCGGCTCGCCATCGCAGTTGCCAGTACCGTGACAATAGAGACCACCAGCACCACCGTCAACAGGGCAACGCCTCGCTGGTTGTAGGGTGATACCATCACGCTACTCATCCTGCACCACCGAGTAAAATCGCCACACATCGCCCACCCCCTCCAAGCTCAACGTGACCTTAACCATTTTTGGCAGTGAGGCGGTCACTTGATCGGGGTTATTATTGTAGGGTGGCCAGATAGATTTCCACTCTTCGCCCTGCGGCGGCAACAGCTCGACTGCAAACTTTTCCACATTTTTTATCAAGTCGCTGCGCAACGGCTCACTATCTTGTGCACGATCCAGCACACGCCAGTAGTCACGGTAGAGCACGCCCTCCTCCAGATGGTAGGCGACGCGCTGTAAACTGGAGCGCAACTGCCCCAGTGGGTTACGCCAACCCGAGCGGGTAAATTCAACACGCCCCTCTTCGTCGACGATCAGCGCGGGCTGCTCGTCACCGAACTGGTCACGTATTTTACGGTCAGCCAGTAGTTGAAAATCTTTGCTGATAATAAAAAAAGCACGCTGTAGATCGGCCAGTTGCTCACTGCGCTGTTCAAGGTGGTGCGCGGTATCAGCAATGTGACGCAACGCGCCATACGCCATCACCATAATCACACCAAAGATAGAGATGGCGATAATCAGCTCCAACAGGGTGAAGCCTCGCTGTTTGTGGTCGACAGGCAACATCAGGGTTTCACAACGTAAAAAGTGATCCGGCCAAGCGCATTATCAGCCTCTTCATCGACAAAAACCTTCACCTCAACAGTGCGCATCCATGCCGCTTCATTCTTCAGCACCACTACACGCCAGAACCAGTCATGTCCGGCAAAGCCGACTAACTCACCATCACTTTTCCCCAGATCAGGCCAAGGTGACCTCAAGCGCATCTCATCTGCAATATTAACGGCGGCCCATTGGGCAAAGGTGCGCTGTTCGAGGTAGCCGGCATTATTCACATAACCCGCGACTGATTTGTAGATCGCGACCATCGAAATCGCCAGAATTGACAGCGCCACCATAATTTCAATCAGGGTAAAGCCACGCTGGTTACGCATCATCTGCATCATTCAGTTGTAACGCTAGCTTGCCGGTAATTGAGCCGGTCAAATAATAGACCTGCCCGCTCTCGTACTGTTTGATCAACAACTCAAATGGGGTCATTTCGCCACTTGAGAGTAAAAAAACATGTACACCCTTCTCCAGTGGTTTTTCAATTGCAACAATCGAACCCTCCACATAGAGCTCCAACTCAATCTGTTCTGACAACTTGCGGGGTTGGCTCAAATGCTCATCATCAACCACAGGCAGCCACTCTGACCGCTCCTCCCCCACATTAAGCGTATAGAAGCGGTAACCCTGTGGATTAAAACGAACCCCAAATTCGCGGCCACCCAGCAAACTCTCCTGAGCTGCCAGCTCAATCAGGGCTTGCACACGACGCGCCTCTTGCTTGACCTCATCATTATGGCCCAAGCCAATGGAGAGCACCACAAAGCTTGCCATGATGCCAATAATGACAATCACTACCAACAGTTCAAGCAAGGTAAAGCCCGACTGCTCGCCACTCGATGCCGAGTCAGCCACTGGACAGTTCCCGCTGCTTATTTTTACTCCCAATTACCCACATCCGCATCTGCACCCTCTCCCCCCTGGCGACCATCTGCACCCAATGAATAGATATCAACCGCACCTCCGCGGCTACCGGGCTTCAGGTAGAGATATTCATTACCCCACGGATCTTTTGGCAGGCGATCCAGATAACCCCCGCTTTTCCAGTTTTTGGGGGCGGGAGAGCCTGCTGGCTTGCTCACCAATGCTTCTAACCCCTGATCAGTACTGGGGTGGTTGTAGTTATCCAGTTTGTACAGATCCAGAGCGGTCTGTAGTGCCCGGATATCCTGTTTTGCTTTTGCAATACGCGCATCATCGGGGCGATCCATTACTTTGGGAACCACAATCGTGGCCAGCACCCCGAGAATAACGATAACAACGATCAGCTCTATCAACGTAAAGCCACGTTGCTGCTCTCTTTTAAAGTTCATATGCCTTTCCTAAGTTGATTATTGAATGAGCTGATTAAGATCAAGGATCGGCATCAATATCGCCATTACAATCACCATCACCAAACCACCCATTAACAAAATGATCAGCGGCTCCATAAAGCCTAATAAGGTACCGCGCAGTGTATCCAGCTCGCGCTCAAGGGTTTCTGCTGAACGAAACAGCATCTCTTCTACATTGCCACTCGCCTCGCCACTTGCGACCAGGTGCAGCATGATCGGCGGGAAATAACCACCCGTACCCAGTGCCACTTGCAGACTCGCGCCTTCACGCAGTTTTCTCGCACCTTTTTGTATCGCATCACGCATCGGGATGTTAGACATCACCTGGGCCGAAATATTCATTGCCTCAAGCGCAGGCACACCCGCGCCCAGTAGTGTACCGAAGGTACGCGCAAAGCGTGAAGCGTCTACCCCTTTTAAAACTTTTGAAACCACGGGAATACGCAGCAAGATGTGGTGAAACTGGCGACGAAAGGAGAGCATCCGCAACAGGTATTTGAAGCCTGCGACACCCAACATAAGGATGATCAGCATAATCAGCCAGTAGCCACGAATGATATCACTTGCCCCAATCACCGCAATGGTCAAGGGGGGGAGCGCTTTATCAAGCCCCTCAAACACCTCTACAACCTGTGGCACGACGTAAGCGGTTAGAAACATAATAGCTCCCAATGCCACCAGTGTGAGCGCCAAAGGGTAGATCAACGCCAGCATCATCTTCTGCCCTACCTGCAATGCACCTTCAGCGTAGTCAGCCAGACGTTCCAATACCAACTCCAGGTGCCCAGACTGCTCGCCTGCGGCAACCGTTGCCCGGTACATTTCTGAGAATATTTGTGGAAATTCACTCATGCCAGCAGCCAGCCCGTGCCCCTCAAGCACACGGGAGCGAATCGCCACCAATACTGATTGGGAGCGCCCCTTGCTGGCCTGTTGCGATGCGATACGCAAGGACTCTTCAACGGGCACCCCGGAACGAATCAGGGTCGCCAATTGACGAGTAATCATCGCCAGATCATTATTCGAAATACGCGAGGGGCGGCTCAAACTAAAGCCGCGACGGCTCACCTTCTGTTTAACCGCATTTACCTCAAGCGGCATCCAGCCCTTTTCCCGCAACTGCTGGCGAATCTGTCGTGGCGCATCCCCCTCCAGCACGCCTTTTTGTTCACGGCCCGCTTCATCCACTGCTAAATATTCGAATGCAGCCATGGCTTAATCCTCGCGTGTTACTCGCAACACCTCTTCCAGTGAGGTTTCGCCCGCAAGCACCCGGCGCACACCATCCTGGAAAATGGTTTTTGAGTGTTGGTGTGCATAGGCCTCCATTTGATGTTCACCCGCACCATCGTGAATCATGACACGCAGCGTCTCATCCATCTCGATCAACTCGTAGATTCCGGTTCGACCAATGTATCCTGTCTGACCACAATGATCGCAGCCTGCGGGATAACAGAGCTCCGGTGGTATTTCACACTCAACACTCAGGGTGCGGCAATCCACCTCAGAGGCTGTTCGCACCTCTTTACAGCGTGTGCAGAGCACCCGCACCAGACGCTGTGCCAGCACGCCTAACAGGCTGGAAGAGAGTAAAAATGGCTCAACCCCCATATCACGCAAACGGGTCACAGCACCCACCGCACTGTTGGTATGCAAGGTGGACATTACCAGGTGCCCTGTCAAACTGGCCTGAACTGCAATCTCTGCGGTCTCCAGGTCACGCACCTCGCCCACCATCACCACATCGGGATCCTGGCGTAAAATAGCCCGTAAACCACGGGCAAAGCTCATGTTCACCTTAGTGTTAACATTGGTCTGACTCACCCCTTCCAATGAATACTCGATGGGGTCTTCAACGGTCATGATATTTCGCTGGTTATTATTAATGCGCATCAGAGAGGCGTAGAGCGTGGTTGATTTGCCCGATCCGGTCGGCCCGGTTACCAGCAGAACACCATGGGGCTTGTGGATAATGCGATCCATCCCCGCCATTGCACCTGCCTCCATGCCCAACTGCTCAAGTGTTAAGCACCCCGCCTGTTTATCCAATAGACGCATCACCACCCGCTCACCTTGCCCAGTCGGCAGTGTGGAGACCCGCACGTCGACAGCTCTACCGGCTATTTTTAATGAGATGCGCCCATCTTGTGGCAGGCGTTTTTCAGCAATATCGAGCCGCGCCATTACCTTAATACGGGAGACCAACAGCGGCGCTAATACCCGTTTGGGGCGCAGCACTTCGCGCAGCACACCATCAATACGAAAACGCACCACCATATGTTTTTCGTAAGGCTCGATATGAATATCCGAGGAGCCCTCTTTGATCGCCTGCGCCAGCAGCGCATTGATCAGGCGAATAATGGGAGCATCATCTTCACTTTCGAGTAGATCTTCCGGCTCAGGCAGCTGGTCTGCAACCTGAAACAGGTCAAGGTCTTCATCAATATCATCAGCGGCGGTAATCGCCTGCTCAGAGCCGAGTTCGTACTGTTTTTGCAGCCGCACATCAAACTCGGCCAGCGGCACCTCTTCTAGCGCCATGGGGCACTCCAGAAAGCGCTGTAACTCTGTAATGGCCTGACTCGCCACACCCTCGCGACAAACCACCGATGCAGCCGCACCATCATATCCATTCAGCAGCACACCGTGGCGCTTGGCAAATGCAAAGGGGACTCTCGGCAGGAAGCTGATACTGTGGTCTACCGCTTTAGGCTGCTGCTCATCCATCGACAAAAATATCACTCTCTAGGAAGTCATCTACCTTCTCCACCTTGCCAGAGGGGGCTGGGGTCGTTTGATAACGCAATCCAGGCTCGTCTTCTATCAGCAGAGGTGCGGTCTCTTCAGGCATTAACCCCACACCACGACTACCGTGTTGCATTTGGTACTGGCGGATAGCGTTATACTTTTCGTTGGTTGCTCTCACACTGTCATTACTGGTACGCAACACCGTGGGTTTGAGGAAAACCATAAGATTTGTCTTAAGCTTAGTGGTTTGTTTGTGTCGAAACAGCGCCCCCAACAGTGGAATATCACCCAACAGTGGTACCTTTTGCTCGCTCTCAATCAACTCATCCTTGATCAGGCCACCCAGAACAATCATTTTACCGTCATCCACAATAACACTGGTTTTAAAGGAGCGGGTGTTGGTAATAATATCAGCCGCATTGACTGCGCTGGCGGCCAGGCTATCCACCTTCTGTTCTATATCGAGCTTTACCGAGTTACCCGCATTAATTTGCGGTAGCACCTTTAGCGTCAAACCGACATTTTCACGTTTGATGGTTTGAAAAGGGTTGGTGGCTGAGGAGCTGGCTCCCGTACTCGTGTAAGAACCCGTCAAAAAGGGAACCGTTTGACCGACAACAATTTCGGCCTCCTGATTATCCAAGGTCACAATATTGGGTGTAGAGAGCACATTGGAAGCACCACTACCGTCCAGCGCACGAATCAGTGCGGCAAAGCTCACGCCATTGTCACTCATACGACCTGCGCCAAACAGTGCCCCTTGTATGCTAGGCACTACCGCCCCACCTGAAGCGGCTGCCGCTGCCAAGCCGACAATACTGGATCCGGAGCCACCAAAGTTCACCACCCCGACAGGCGCAACACCGCTTCCCTTGCTGCCAACCAGCCACTGCACACCCAGCTCTGCAGTTTTGTCCATCTGCACCTCAGCAATCACCGCCTCAATCAAGACCTGGGCACGTCGTATATCCAACTTTTGAATCACTGAGCGCAGCGAGCGAAACATCTCAGGTGAAGCGGTAATCACCAGTGCATTGGTGTTTTCATCCGCCTGAATTTGAAAATTATTTTTTGCCGTAGCAGTGGGTGTTTTACTGCCACTGTTCCCCTTGACCTGTCCTTCAGCAACCCCCGTCAGCACCGTCAACAACTCTTTCGCTTTTGCAAATTTCAGATAGATAACATGAGTGTTACCAATATTTTCTGTGGGTGAATCCAGATGGGTAATTAATGCTCGCAGACGTAATCGCTCAGTAGGGTCACCACCCAGTAATATGCTGTTGGTTCGCTCATCAGCCACCAGGGTGGATGCGGTGGCTTGCGGGTCCGCCTTGCGCCCTTGCTGTTGCAGGCTCGTTAACACCCGCACCACTTCCGTGGCAGACGCGTGTTGCAACGGTACAATTTCAATGGCCCCACTGGAGGGGAGGTCAATGCGTTTGATAATCGACAGCAAGCGCTCAACCGTAGAGGCTCGGCTGGAGATAATCAGGCTATTACTCTGTGCATGGGCAGCCAAGTGCCCCTGGGGGGGCACAAGTGGGCGCAAAATCGGCACCAACTGAGCGCCTGAGACGTTCTGAATTTGCACCACACGGGTAACGTGGGCATCACCGGTTGTCACCTTCGAGCGCACATCGCCACCAATGTGTTTTGCATTGGCTGCCGGGACTATTTTAATAATGTCACCACTCTCCACTGCGGCAAAGCCATGCACATCCAGAAGTGAAAGAAACACCTCATACAGCTGCTCTTTCTCCATGGGGTGGGATGAGATCACTGTCACCTTGCCCTTGACCCGAGGGTCTACCACAAAGTTTTTACCGGTCTCTTTTGAGACCATCTCAACCACCGCACCAATTTCGGCATCCTTGAGGTTCAAGGTAATGGCCGCCTGAACCCCACCCGAAAGCAGACAGAGTGCAACGATGATGGCTGTTTTTTTCCAAAACCGAGAGTGTATCGCTCTGTTTTTACCGGTCTGTCCCATAGAATTTCCTGACATGCTGACTTGTTACTCCAGTGAGAACTGGAAAGATTGATTTCGACCATTTCTCTCCACTTCCAGTGAAAGAGATTGAGCACTATTAAGTTTTTGCATCACCGCCAAACCGTTAGCGGGACTATTAAGTGAAATACCATTCACTGTGGTCACGATATCCCCCGGGCGCAAACCAAACTTGTTCAATAAGCTTCTATCTCGCCCCGGCGCAATGCGGTATCCCACCAGCTGCCCATTCCGTCTCACCGGGAAGGTGCGCACAGCCCCTATTAACTGCTGAGGGTCATTCAGTAGCAGCTCTCGATAATTGTGCAGAAGCTGTGTAGCCTCCTCGCTGATGGCCGTACTGGCCCGTGTTGAGCGACCGCGCTCTTTTGTATCCGTAAACGACATACGCTTGCTGGGTAGCGTTAATGTTTCATATACACCATCGCGATCCAGAATAACTCTATCAGCAAAAACCTCATGCAGCCCTACCCCGCCAGGCAGCTCATCACCAATACGGTAGTACCCTTCACGCCGCCTATCGTCCGCAATAATGGCCGCACCAAAAGAGTCACCAGTGGCAATAACACCACGCAGTTCAAGCTTAAGTTTTGTCTCAGGCGCAACAACCGGCTCAGTCGCCTCAGCGACATGCTGAAGCCGTTTTCCAAAAAGCTGATAACGGGAGATTGCGTTGATATCTAAAACAGCCAGATCACTGTACGTATGCTCATTTTTTTCGACAGCCACATAGCCTCTATTTTGCCAGGGGGGGGAGAGCCAATACCACGTCGAACAGGCAAGCTGATAGGCTAACAACAGGATAAGAGCCACAAAAATCAGCGTTGGCAATGACGACTGTGACGCACGCTGCCATAGCTTTATAAAATCCCCTGTCATTGAATTCCTAACACCCTGCTGTTGTCATTACAAACTAACTGAATTATGACATGTTTCCTGTCCATAGAGCTATGGACTCTTGCTACCCAATGGCAATTTAAGGAGCGAAGCCACATTATTTGTGGTTTGATAGGCAATATGAGCAACCGAACACTGGTGC
Organism: Gammaproteobacteria bacterium; assembly: GCA_021647245.1. Taxonomy (NCBI): domain Bacteria; kingdom Pseudomonadati; phylum Pseudomonadota; class Gammaproteobacteria; species Gammaproteobacteria bacterium. The sequence goes on along the minus strand of JAKIVC010000007.1, from coordinate 54,436 downwards.
AACTCAGACAGTACCTTCACAACCGGCAGTAAACAGAGCGGGGTATTACGCCCCCCTCGCGCCGTACCTGCGGGCAGCATATCGGGTGAATCGCTCTCCAATACCAAAGAGGTCAAAGGCAGTTGAGACAATGTACGCCGTAAACGTTTCGCCCGCTCATAAGTAGCCGCACCGCCCACGCCCAGAGAGAAACCCAACGCAATATACTGCTGAGCCTGCTGCTCGCTACCCGAAAATGCGTGCACAATACCACCGTCTGGACGAATGCGCCGCAACAGCGCCAAAACTTGATCATGAGCCTTTCGCACATGAAGCATTACCGGCAAGCGAAACGCTTTAGCCATCAATAATTGCGACTCAAAAAGCATGGTCTGCTCTACCGCTTTGCCCTTACCATGATAAAAATCAAGCCCGATCTCACCGACCGCCACCGCACGCCAACAGCCAAGCAATGACCTCAGTCGTACCAGGTCCTCTGTGCGATGCTGTGACATAAATAACGGATGCAGTCCCAACGCACCATACATGCCCTCGGTTTTATCCACTAAATCGATCAATGCGGGCCAGCCCTCGGCATTAACGCCCGGCACAACAAAGCCGGTTATCTTTTGTCGGCGACATCTGGCCAGCAGCGCTTCACGGTCATTTTCAAAAACCGTAAAATCCAAGTGACAGTGACTATCAACCAACCTCATGACAAAATATTAGCCCAAACGACTCATCTATTCTTCCCTCTTGCACCCACACCTAACGCTATGAAACATCCACACTAAGCGAGCGCTGCATGACGAACCACAAAACTGACCTGCAAAACAACTCAACTCACCGTATACTGAGCACCTTAAACTGACTGCACTCAACACTCAAATGCCTCCAATACCCCATCATCGCATCTCGATCGCACCTATGCTCGACTGGAGTGATCGACATTACCGCTACTTCATGCGTCTAATCACCCAGCAGACCCAACTCCACACAGAAATGATCACCTGCGGGGCCATTCTAAAAGGTGACCGTGACTACCTATTAGCGTTTGATGAACGTGAGCACCCACTCTCCATTCAGCTAGGCGGCAGCAACCCCCGTCACCTAGCGGAGTGCGCCCGTATCGTGGAGCAGTATGGGTATGATGAGATCAACCTTAATGTGGGCTGCCCAAGTGACCGGGTACAAGAGGGGCGATTTGGTGCCTGCCTGATGGCTGATGCCACGTTGGTCGCTGAGTGTGTTGATGCAATAAGCCACGCCGTGCAGATACCGGTGACAATAAAAACCCGTACCGGCATAGACCAACAGGATGACTACCCCTTTTTACATCAATTTATTGATACGGTTGCGCAAACTCAATGCCAACATTTCATTATCCATGCCCGCAAAGCCTGGCTAAGTGGTCTCAGCCCAAAAGAAAACAGGGAAATCCCACCACTAAACTACCCACGGGTTTATCAACTAAAAAGTGACTTCCCGCAGCTACAGATCAGTATCAATGGAGGCATTAAGACAGTCGACGAAGCCGCTGCCCACCTTGAGCAAGTTGATGGTGTCATGATTGGCCGAGAAGCCTACCACAACCCCTATATCCTTTCACAGGTAGATCAACGCCTTTACCAAAACACCACTACACCACTCAGTCGAATGGAAATTTTAGCGCTTTTTTACCCCTATGTAGAGCAGAAGTTAAAGAGTGGGGTTCGGTTAAATCAGATCACTCGCCATATACTGGGGCTCTTTCAGGGAATGCCTGGAGCACGTGCCTGGCGTCGCCATCTAAGTGAAAATGCTCACCGGTCAGGTGCCGATAGCCGTGTCATAAGAACAGCCGCATCCTTTATTTCAGTTAACGAGACTGATAAGCCCTATGTGTAACTTAGTGAGGTCTCTGCACAGGCGGGGCTGGAAAGGAAAGAGAGAAGTGAAAAAAAGGTGGATACACTAAGCACCCCTATTTTATTTGAAATAGGGTAGTGTGCTCACTAATAACCAACGCCCCACCTCTTCGTCGTAAACCCAAACCTGCTTGTCAATCACATCGCGCACACTCATCGACTCTTTATCAATGTAATCAATCGTCACGGTTAACTCTGCCCGGTTAAGATCCTCAGAAAGAGTACGCCCCAGGGTGTTATAACCCGCGATATCGATCTGATTGAAGCGCTTAATCAAATCAGTATTAATCGACTGCCCAGAAGCCATGAAGCCAGTCAGTGTATCTTCATGTCCCCAGCGTAGCGCTTTTTCATAACCAATAAGCGACATATCCAGATTATGAAGCCGATCGGGTGTACTGGTACACCCCTGGATTAAAACTAAAGAGAAAACAAGTAACAGTAATTTCATCAGATCCCCTTGCGCTCGCTAACTAAAGCGAGCAGCGACTACTTATTTTTTCTTATTACTGGTTAACCAATCCGACAGCGCAAACAGCAATCCGGTCACCACAAAGACCAAGTGAATTCCGACCTTCCAGGCGAGATCTTCATTGGTAAGACTGCCATCGCCAACGGCAACAAATGCCTTCAGTAGTTCAATACCTGAGATCGCAACGATCGAGCCAATCAATTTCATTTTCAGATCTGAGAAGCTAACAGAACCCATCCAAGATGGACGATCTTCACTATCACCGGTATCAATTTTAGATACAAAATTTTCATAACCGGCAAAAACAATAATCAGCAGCAGGTTTGAAAGCAATACCACATCTACCAGCGTAAGAATACCAATAATGACATCTGTGCCGGTACCGGTAAAAACCATCGTTGCAAAGCCAATAAACTCTTTAACAAACTTCACCAAGAGTAGTGCGATTGCAAAAACCAAACCAAGATAATAAGGCACCAACAGCCAACGGCTGTTAAAGATGACCATCTCTAGAAAGTGTTCAAATTTTTTCAATTTTAACTCCAAAAATAACAGGGTTTAGCTCACATAACGAAGAGCAGACAAGCCTAATCTGCTCTCAATTCTGTCAGTCGAATACGCATTACTACATAGCTTCCAATGAAAACCATGGCAGCGACCAGTAACTGGATAAAGAGTTGGTCCAGTATAAAAAATATAGAGACCCCCCCCATAAACAGCATGGAGGCCATCGCGATATTTCGCACCCGACGGCTGATGGCGCGGTGAGCTTCCCAGTCGCGAATCATCGGCCCAAACAGGCGGTTACCCAATAACCCGTTATAGAGCCGCGAGGATGACTTTGCAAAACAACCCGCAGCCAGCAAAATAAAGGGGGTTGTGGGCAAACCAGGCAGTAGCACCCCCACCAAGGCAAGCGCCAAAAAAAGAAGCCCCAGTGATAAATAAAACCACTTCACCAACATACCCCTAACCCCCAGCGTACGCACATAAACCTATCTAAGTGTAGATTGCTGGCGCAAACAACACTCAATTCCACTTAAATTATAGTGCGCTTAGCAGTAAACAGTGAGGCATATACAACAAGTGCTATAGGAATGGCACGGGTTGTCTGATCATAGCGGTCTGCACTCCAGCCGCCTTCAGCTTCCTAGTGGGCTACTCCTCCAGGCGTATAACAACGGAAGAGGCCTCTCTTAGTCCTTGTGAAAAGGCTTCATAATCAGCATTGCCACGAATACTCATGAGCTGTTGGCGCATTGCCGCACGATCAGCAGCACTGATTTGATCCGCTTCATAGGGCTTAATCGACTTGACCACCACCACCGCATAGTCACCACCCAGCGAAACGGTTCCTGCGCTTATCTCACCGGCAGAGACACGGGGCAATTCAAAGGCACGCTTTGAGATCAGCCGATTAACCGAGGCAGTACCTCGCTCGATCAAACCCAGCTCAACCCATTCCACAGCAAACGCTTCAGCAAGCGCCGAAAAACCAGCATTAGACTCAACCTTTGCAAGCAGCTCCTCACCCAGCGTCTGTGCCTTGGACTCCGCGTATTGGCGGGTCAACCATTCGATAATTTCATCCCGCACGGCATTCAGTGGTTTAGCCTGCGCGGGTGTGTAATCACTGACACGAACCACAATCAAGTGATCATTCCCAATATCTATCGGCTCACTGTTTAATCTCTCTTTCAAAACCTCATCAGAAAATAGTGCCCTTACGATCAAAGGGTTTGCCAATATGCCCTGGGCACCGTTGCGTGTAATACCTTCTGCTTTACTGATTTTAAGGCCCAACTCATCCGCGGCGATTTCCAGATTATCCGGATACTCAAATACCATATTGGTCAGCTGATCGGCCATATCATAGTACAGACGCTCAGCTTCGCTCTGTTTCAGTTCGGCGAGCAGCACATCTTTAACTTCTGCGAAGGCGGGCGTCTCACCTTTTTCAACTTCATCGAGACGGATAATGTGGTAACCAAATTCAGTCGCAACCAGCTCGCTTACCTCCCCCACATTCATAGAAAAAACTTTTGTATCAAATTCAGGCACCATATCGCCACGACGAAAAAACCCCAGATCTCCACCCAGCTCAGATGAACCAAGGTCATCAGAAAACTCTCTAGCTAAGGCTTCAAACGAGTCACCTCCATTCAGTCTAGCCAGCAAATCATTCGCCTTCTCCTCAGCCAGCCGTTTCTCTTCAGCACTTGCTTCAAAGGGTATTTCAATCAATATATGGCTCGCACGGCGCTGTTCAGGAGTGGCCAGTGCCTCTTTTTGATTCTGGTAGGCTTCCTCAAGAGCACGCTCACTTATATCGACACTGCTCTGAAGCGATTCAATCGAAAGCTCAAGGTATTCGACATCCACCTTCTCGGGCATTTTATAGCGATCGATACTCGCACTATACTGTGATTCAATATCATCATTACTGATAACAGCATCGGCAAGGAAACGTGCTGCGGGTATTTGGACATAACTGACCTCACGTTGTTGACGCTCTAGCTTAAGCAGCATGTCGACATCATAGTCAGTAACAATTGCAGAGTCGTGTAACGCGGCATAAAGCTGCTGTGACAACAGATCCCTAGCGACACGTGACTCAAAATAAGCCGCTGATTGGCCCTGCATTTTCAGCGTGGATTCATATGTTGCACGATTGAATGCGCCACCTTCTTGAAATGATGAAACACTCTGGATAACTGCTGCCAACTGGGCTGCGCCAACTTGCAGGCCTTCATCCCGCGCAGTCTGAACCATCAACTCTTGAGAAATCATCCCCTCAAGAACACTTCTTCGCATCTGATCCTCAAACAGGCTGGCATCGTAATTTTCACCCAGCATCTGCTTTAAACGCTGCTCTTGTTGATAGTAGGCACGCTGAAACTCTCGTTGCGAGATATTCACATCATTAATTGTTGCCACATTATCTTCCGCACCGCCCGTGGCATAATCACCAATCCCCCACAGCGCAAAAGGAACAATGATCAGTCCAACGATCACCCATGCAACCCACGTTTGGGCGCGACTACGAATAAAATCAAGCATTGTTAGTACAACTCATGTTGTCTGAATTTAGATATGAAAAAAGGGCACCCGTCGAACGAAGCACCCTTTCTCTTTAATATTGGCGGAGTGGACGGGACTCGAACCCGCGACCCCCGGCGTGACAGGCCGGTATTCTAACCAACTGAACTACCACTCCAGGTGTTCGATCGGGTGTAAGCTGAGCTGGGACGGCAACCCTAAACTAGAGGGGTAATACTCGAACAGCCAGGCAGAACACCCAAAGCTTACGTCTACTTATTAACCGCATCTTTTAACGCTTTACCCGGCTTAAATGCTGGAATTTTAGCTGCAGGTATATCGATGCTATCACCGGTACGGGGGTTTCGACCAGTGCGAGCTGCACGATCACGAACCAAGAATGTACCAAAGCCAATCAACGCAACTTGATCACCTTGCGCAAGTGTTCCACTGATCGCTGCCAGAGTGGCATCTACTGCACGAGCAGCAGAAGCTTTTGACAAATCTGCACTTTCAGCTACTGCATCAACTAGTTCAGTTTTATTCATTTTCAATCCCCTTTTTTATTGCTTGATAGGCGCAATTTCTACGCCCGTTTTTATGGTGTTAACAATTCATATACAGCTTCAGTGTTGCGTTTATATCAACTACAAGCCGCTTGCGTCAACAGGTATACCCAATAGTGGCTGATATTTCATGTTATTTGCTCAAATATCACGCAATTACTCACAAAACCAGACTACACGGCGCTCAGTGGGCTTGCCTGCTTTGTACACTTGTTTTCGCACTGCTCTCTGTTTTTTTCAAGTCCGCACTGGGCACGGGCATAACCTTGAGTGCCAACGCAAACACCTCATCAATCCACTTAACAGGGTGCACATCCACATACTTGAGAATATTATCGGGTATCTCTTTTAGGTCACGCCGGTTTTCATCCGGGATAATGACTGTTTTTATACCACCGCGATGAGCCGCCAGCAGTTTCTCTTTGAGCCCACCAATTGGCAGCACCTCGCCTCTCAGAGTAATTTCACCCGTCATTGCTACATCCGCCTTTACAGGGATATTTGTCAGAGCCGAAACCAGCGCGGTACACATGCCAACGCCCGCGCTAGGTCCATCTTTGGGAATTGCCCCTTCAGGAACATGAATGTGTATATCATTTTGATCGGCAAAATCCGCAGCAATACCTAATGCGGTGGTTCGACTGCGTACCACGGTCAAAGCCGCCTGAATCGACTCCTTCATCACGTCACCCAGCTTGCCGGTAAGAAACTGTTTACCTTTACCTGCAACAACGGCTGTTTCAATCGTCAGCAGGTCTCCACCTGCCTCAGTCCACGCCAGCCCATTCACCTGACCGATACGGTCATCCTCCTCTGCCTCTCCGTAGCGAAAGCGCTGTACGCCCAGGTAATCCTCAAGATTAGCAGCACTGACCTCAACAGTTGTCGCCTTGTCAGCTGAAAGCAACGCCTTTTTAACCACACGGCGGCAGATTTTAGCAAGTTCACGCTCTAGGTTACGCACCCCAGCCTCTCGTGTGTAGTAGCGAATAACATCGCGAATGGCATCCTCAGCAATGGTTATCTCCGACTCCTTGAGCCCATTACTTTTCATCTGTTTTGGCAATAAATAGCGCGATGCGATATTAAACTTTTCATCTTCGGTGTAACCCGGAATTCGAATAACTTCCATACGATCTAGGAGGGGGCCGGGTATGTTCATTGAGTTGGAGGTCGCAATGAACATCACATCAGAGAGGTCGTAATCAACTTCCAAATAGTGGTCTGCAAAGCTATTATTTTGTTCCGGATCGAGCACTTCGAGCATCGCTGATGATGGGTCACCACGGGAGTCAGCGGACATTTTGTCAATTTCATCCAATAAGAAAAGCGGGTTTTTGACCTTTATTTTGGATAAGCTTTGTACAATTTTTCCTGGCATTGAGCCAATATAGGTACGTCGGTGCCCACGAATCTCAGCTTCATCACGAACGCCGCCGAGAGCCATGCGTACAAACTTTCTATTAGTTGCTCGAGCTATGGATTGACCCAACGAAGTCTTTCCCACACCAGGTGGCCCCACCAAGCACAATATGGCACCTTTAACTTTGCCAACACGCTGCTGGACTGCAAGGTACTCCAGTATGCGCTCTTTTACTTCACTCAGGCCATAGTGATCTTCGTCGAGTACTTTTTGCGCACGAACCAGGTCATTTCTGACTTTTGTCCGTTTTTTCCAAGGAACCCCTGTCAACCACTCAATATAATTTCGAACCACGGTCGCCTCAGCCGACATGGGTGACATCATTTTCAGCTTGTTCAGCTCAGCATTGGCCTTCTCGGTGGCCACTTTACTCATGCCTGCCGCTTTAATTTTAGATGATAACTCGTCGATTTCACTCTGCGCTTCATCCATCTCACCTAGCTCTTTCTGAATAGCCTTCATCTGCTCATTCAAATAGTATTCGCGTTGGTTCTTCTCCATTTGCCGCTTAACTCGGCCACGAATGCGCCTCTCGACTTCGAGAAGGTCAATCTCATTTTCCATGAAGCCAATCGTTAGTTCCAGCCGTTCACGCACATCTTCTGTTTCAAGTAGTTTTTGCTTTTCAGCAATCTTCAGTGACATATGAGCTGCGATGGTATCTGCCAAACGCGCAGGATCATCAATACCGGATAGCGATGAGAGTATTTCGGGCGGGATTTTTTTGTTGAGCTTCACATATTGATCGAATTGAGCCAGCACAGAGCGGGTCAAAACTTCCACTTCACGCTCATCTAGATCATGAGCAGAAAAGGTGGTCACCTGTGCTTTAAAGTAATCATCTGAAGCCAAAAAGTGGATGATTTTGGCACGCTCACCGCCCTCGACCAATACCTTGATCGTGCCATCAGGCAGTTTCAAGAGCTGAAGAATATTTGCCAGTGTACCGATGCGGTAGACATCGTCAGGGGTGGGGTCATCATCTGAGGCATTTTGCTGGGCAACAAGCAGCACCTGCTTATCATCTTTCATTGCGGCTTCTAATGACTTGATCGACTTTTCTCTGCCGACAAAGAGAGGAATCACCATGTAGGGGTAGACAACAACATCACGCAGCGGAAGAACAGGTACTGCAAGCAGCTGGTCTTCGATTATTTCTGATGATTTATCTTTTTGGGGCATTGCAAAGAATCCTCTCTGGTCTCTCCAGTTCAATGGAGACTACTTAAAACTACATTGCCCTAGAATGGCGATAGATTCTTTGCAAATCAACCCTTAGCTGAAAATTTAGTTCTTAGCCGCCACCCGGGGTGCTTGCTCACCACCATCATGAACCAACAGTGGCTTTGAATCGCCAGAGACAACATCGGCATCAATGACGACCTTGGAAACATCTTGCATTGATGGAATATCATACATTGTATCTAGCAGTATATTCTCCATGATTGAACGAAGTCCTCGCGCACCCGTTTTACGTTTCATTCCTTTTTTCGCTACTGCATGCAACGCATCATCACGAAACTCTAAGTCACACCCCTCCATCTCAAATAGACGTGCATACTGTTTGATCAGTGCATTTTTAGGCTCCGTCAGGATCTGAATAAACGCCTCTTCGTCCAGCTGTTCCAGGGTAGCAATAACAGGCAGTCGTCCAACAAACTCCGGAATCAGCCCAAAACGAACCAGGTCATCAGGCTCAACATCGGCAAGCGCTACGCCAGGAGCTTCATGTTCACTATCGCCCTTCACTTGCGCGGAAAAACCAATACCAGATTTTTCAGTTCGATCCCGAATCACTTTCTCTAGACCATCAAATGCACCGCCACAGATAAAGAGAATATTAGATGTATTCACCTGCAAAAACTCTTGCTGAGGATGTTTACGCCCCCCTTGAGGGGGAACAGACGCCACCGTGCCTTCGATCAGCTTTAACAGGGCCTGCTGAACGCCTTCACCGGAGACATCACGGGTAATTGAGGGGTTATCTGATTTGCGGGAAATTTTATCAATTTCATCTAGGTAGACAATGCCCGTCTGGGCTCGCTCGACATCATAATCACACTTTTGAAGAAGCTTCTGGATGATATTTTCTACATCTTCACCAACATAACCCGCTTCCGTTAACGAGGTAGCATCGGCAATTGTAAAAGGAACATTAAGCAGGCGTGCAAGGGTCTCAGCCAATAGAGTTTTTCCGCTGCCAGTAGGCCCGATCAACAAGATATTGCTCTTGGACAACTCAACCTCATCGCCCTTAATCAAGCTTTTTAGTCTCTTGTAGTGGTTATAGACCGCTACAGAGAGCACTTTTTTGGCTCGTTCTTGGCCGATAACATACTCATTAAGGCGCTGACTTATTTCATGTGGAGTTGGCAGCCTCTCACTGTCATCATCCGGTGCCTGCTCATCAATCTCTTCACGAATAATTTCGTTACAGAGTTCAACACACTCATCACATACATAGACGGAAGGGCCAGCAATCAGCTTACGAACTTCATGCTGGCTTTTCCCACAAAATGAACAGTAGAGCAGCTTATCATCATCGCCTGAATTCTGTTTATCGTCACTCATCTCTTAGGCCTTACTGGTATACAGGTTAATCTCATCACTCTCTAACAAGCACAAATGATTCACGCACAGGGGCATTCTACTCAGCCGTTACTGCTCGCTTATCAAGTACTTCGTCGATTAAGCCATACTCTTTAGCTTCTGCCGCACTCATGAAATTATCCCGGTCGGTATCTTTTGCGATAACATCCAAAGGTTGTCCTGTGTGGCTAGAAAGGACATTATTGAGGCGATCGCGGATTTGCAGGATCTCCCTGGCATGGATTTCAATATCTGAGGCCTGCCCTTGGAAACCACCAAGTGGCTGGTGAATCATGACTCGTGAGTGAGGTAACGCAAAACGTTTTCCCTCAGCACCACCCGCAAGGAGGAGCGCACCCATACTTGCCGCTTGGCCGATACACATACTGCTCACATCGCATTTGATAAACTGCATCGTGTCGTAGATCGACATACCTGCCGTCACGGAGCCACCTGGAGAGTTGATATAGAGGTGAATATCTTTTTCTGGATTTTCAGACTCCAGAAAAAGTAGCTGTGCCACAATCAGGTTGGCCATATAATCTTCCACCGGGCCAACCAGAAATATAACCCGCTCTTTTAGCAAGCGAGAGTAAATATCATACGATCGCTCACCTCGAGCAGTTTGCTCGACCACCATCGGCACTAGGCCACTTTGAATATCCTTCATAACACCTTTTCTTTTCTAGGCTAATTAGCCCGAATAATTCATGATTATTTTGTGCTAGACTTTATGTATTAACTCGCCACCAGCTTAATTATCCATAATATGGATTGTTGACGAGTAAATACATAAAGTCCGATGGTATTAGACAATCATTATTCCATAAAAAAAGACTTCTGGAATAATGAGTTGCGAGTTAATACATATCAGGAGACTGTCGGACTTAGAGTGAATCTACTGCGGAAAAGCCATTCAGGCCCATTTCTCCGATCATTTTCGTTGAATATGCTCAATATTCGCCTCAAACAATCAAAAAAACGGACTCAAAATGGCTTTCCCTCGCTACGATCACCTAAGCCCGACAGCCTCCTAGCTGAAATCTAACCAGACTTAATCAGAGTTCCCTTAAGATTTAACCATCTCATCAAAAGTCGACGGCACTTCAGTCACTTTAACCGCATCGAGAACGAAGTCAACAATCATATCTTCCAAAACAACTGCCTCTACATCTGAGCGTCTACCTGCATCATTGAAGTACCAATCAATAACCTGCTGTGGATCATCATAAGTCGACGCCATTTTTTCAACTTCAGCCCGTAACCGCTCAGGCGTTACGCTTAGGTTATTTTCTTTGATAATTTTAGAGAATATCAGGCCGATGGCAACGCGTTTCTTTGATGCTTCAGCCATTTCTGCGCGCTGCTCATCACTCACGTTTTCGAGCGGAGTATTTGAACGCTCGGCAGATGCTTGTACATCTTGCTCAATTAGCGCATTGGGCACCGCTACCTCATTAATTTCAAACAACTTCTCTGTCACTTGCCTCTTAAGCGCTGCACGCAATGCATTATCAAGTTCAAGCTGCATACTTTTTGCTATTTGCGCACGCAGCTCATCAACACTGCCGCTTTCTATACCAAGTGATTTAACAAACTCCTCATCAAGTGCCGCAATAGCAGGCTCTTCGACTGTGTTTACAGTAACTGCAAACTGGACGGGTTTTCCAGCCATCTCTTTGGCATGGTACGCTTCTGGAAAACTGAGATCCAAGGTGCGCTCTTCACCGGCTACAGCTCCAACCAGTTGATCTTCAAACCCAGCAATCATACGCCCAGCCCCAAGCTCTACTGGCATCTTTTCCGCTGCACCACCCGCAAACTCCTCACCATCTATAGAGCCTTTAAAGTCGATATTAACACGATCTTTATCGGTAGCCGCACGCTCAACCACCTGCCAGGCAGAGCGCTGCTTGCGCACCTTGTCAATCATGGCATCAATATCAGGCGCTGAGATTTCAACCACTGGCTTCTCGACCGTCAGTGACTCCATTGCCGCGAGGGTCACATCAGGGTACACCTCGAAGGTTGCAATATATAAAAGCCCACCATCTTCTGCCAATGGCTGTGGGTCGATTGAGGGTGAACCGACAGGCTGTAACTTTTCGTTTGTAATCGCCTCATAGAATGTACTTTGAATAACCTCACCAATAACCTCTTGCAACACTTGGCCATGGTGACGCTTTCTAATGACGTTCATGGGTACTTTACCCGCACGAAAACCATCGATACGTGCTGTTCGCGCAATTGATTTCAAGCGGCTGTCAACTTCAGACTTGATACGCTCCTCAGGGACCTCGACCTTCATGCGGCGCTCTAGAACGGATGTTGTTTCTACTGAAACCTGCATAAGATACTCCTTAAGAAAAACTCATTACATTAACGTAAAAAAAAGAGCTCATAAAGAGCTCTTTCGATAATATGGTGCGAAAGGAGAGACTCGAACTCTCACAGGTTGCCCCACTGGAACCTAAATCCAGCGCGTCTACCAATTCCGCCACTTTCGCTTTTTAAACTTGTTCCACACCGCTTACAAACACTCCTTGCCATCACAAGAGGCTGTCATTTAGCAGGTGTTAAGATAGTTGTATTTATTGTAACACGAAGGCCAAACCTAGCACGACCTCTAAAACAGGTGGTGCAGTAGACCACATCCACACCCACTAAGCAAGATCATTCAAAGTAAATCATAGCCCCTCTGCTTTCGCCAAGCGTCTGACACTCATCCTGCCATGTGGTTTTATATCTATAATGCTGTCATACAGAGCGTCATCAGCCCCGCCGGAAATATCCCAAGCGCCAATACAGCCAATGAGTTGAGACTCAATACAATCTTCATATCGCTCCCAGCAACAATAGGGTTAGTGTCCTCCGCCTTATCGAAATACATCACTTTAATGACTCGAAGGTAATAAAAGGCACCGACAATAGAGAAGATAACCGCAAGCACAGCCAACCAGACAAAGCCCGCACTAACCACTGACTCAAGCACGGCCAGCTTTGCGTAGAATCCCAGAGCGGGTGGAACACCTGCCATAGAGAGCATGAGAATCATCATCATAAGAGCAAACCATGGGCTTCTGTCGTTCAAGCCTTTGAAGTCATCAATCTTGTCAGCTTCGAAACCTTGGCGACTCAGTAAAATAATCATACCGAAGCCACCTAGCCCCATAATGACATAGGAGATAACATAGAACATCGCAGCTGAGTAACCGAAGGTAGTACCTGTCATCACACCAAGCAGTATAAAACCAACATGTGCGATGGTTGAGTAAGCCAGCATCCGCTTAATATTGCCCTGCGCGATTGCGATTATATTACCGACACCCATAGACAAAATAGCCAATATAATCAACATCTCTTGCCAGTGAACATGCAGCCCTTGCATTCCCTCAACAAGCATACGCATCACCATTGCAAATGCTGCTAATTTCGGAGCAGTACCAATAAACAGTGTTACGGGCGTGGGAGCACCGTGATAAACATCAGGAATCCACATGTGGAAAGGAACCGCACCTAACTTAAATGCAAGACCAATAATCACAAATACCAGACCAAAGATCAGTACAATATTATTGTGGTCAGCGGCCATCACTCTCTCGCCGACAACCGCAATATCCAATGATCCGGTCATACCATAGAGTATCGACATACCATAGAGCAGAAGGCCGGATGCCAGGGCACCCAAAATAAAGTACTTCATGGCGGCTTCCGTCGAAGCTTCTGAGTCACGATTCAACGCAACCATGGCGTATAGGCAGAGCGAAAGTAGCTCTAGACCAAGGTAAATAGTAATAAAGCTGTGGGCTGAGACCATAATCATCATACCCAGCACAGCAAACAGTGAGAGAACGTAAAACTCGCCCTTGAGCAGGTCACGCTGAAGTAGATAATCCCGTGAATAGATCAGAACACATGCAGTTGTCAGATAGATGAACACCTTTAGCAGTGCTGACATAGGATCTGCAACATAGCTACCACTGAAGGTGTAAACTGGCTCAGGACTGTGTAGCGTTATGGTTAAGACCGCCGCTATGGCGAGCGTTGCCAGCGACAGAATATAGGTCAGTACACGCCCTTTATCCGTAACGAACAAATCTAATAACAGGATGACACACGCCATACCGAGCACAAACATCTCAGGTATCGCAGGCGTAAAATTCGGCACTTCAAAATTCATACTCTATTACTCGACCTTGTTATAGTTTAGAGCTGCTGATTTGGTAAATCAGATTATCTACAGTTGGGTGCATCACTTCAAGTAACGGTGCTGGCCATATACCCAGCACAAGTACCGCAATGGCCAGGGTGGCTAATATGAAAAACTCTCGCTTGTTCAAATCTTCAAGTTTTTCTACATTTTCATTGCTGACCTCACCAAAGAAGACTCGCTTAATCATCCATAGTGTATATGCCGCACCGATAATCAGCGTTGTTCCTGCCAAAAAGGCAATCCAGAAGTTGGCTTTAAATGCGCTAAGGATAACCATAAACTCCCCAACAAATCCGGATGTTCCAGGTAACCCGGCATTGGCCATGGCGAATAAAACTGCAAAGGCTGCAAACCATGGCATTTTCTCGGCCACTCCCCCATAAGAGCTGATTTCTCGGCTATGCATACGATCGTATAGAACCCCTATACAGAGGAACATGGCACCCGAGACAAAACCATGGGAGATCATCTGAACCATCGCGCCTTCCAGTCCCAACGCTGCACCTGACATCGAGCCAGTATTGGAAAAAATCAAGAATGGCACAAAGAGGCCTAGTGTTACAAAGCCCATATGGGCGATAGATGAGTATGCTACTAGTTTTTTCATATCGGATTGTGCCAGCGCAACAAAACCGATATAGACGATTCCGATCAATGAGAGGGCAATCACCAGCCATGCCAGATCAGCACTCGCATCCGGGGTTATCGGCAAACTGAACCTCAAGAAGCCATAAGCACCTAGTTTAAGCATAATAGCGGCCAGAATAACCGACCCACCTGTCGGCGCTTCCACGTGCGCATCAGGCAACCAAGTATGCACCGGCCACATAGGAACCTTGACTGCAAATGCAATCAGGAATGCCAGGAATATCCATATCTGCGCCGTCATGCCCAGCGACATATCCTGCATACCAAGAATAGAGAAGCTACCTGACTCCATATACATGTAGATCAGTGCAATCAGCATGAACACTGAGCCAAAAAAGGTATATAAGAAAAACTTGATCGTCGCATAAACCCGGCGAGGGCCGCCCCAGATACCAATAACAAGAAACATTGGAATCAGCAGCGCTTCCCAAAACACATAGAACAAGACCGCATCAAGTGCTGCAAAAACACCGTTCATGAAACCCATCATAATCAAGAATGAGCCCATGTAGAGTGCGGGCTTGTGCTTGATAACTTCCCATCCTGCCAATACCACTAAAACCGTGGAAAAGGTTGTCAAAATAATCAACGGCATTGAGATACCATCGACACCGAGGTGGTAAAAGACATTGAATGCGGGAATCCACGAAACATGCTCAACAAACTGCATCTCGTGCGTGGTCAGATCAAAACCTGTATAGAGCAATATAGATAAGAAAAAGGTCACAACCGCAACAGTCAGCGCCAGAATTCGCGCAAGCGGTGCTTTCTCCTCTGAATGACAGGCAAGTACAAACAGGGCTCCGATAATCGGCACCCAAATAACCAGACTGAGTAGTGGCAAATCTGACATTTAAATCATAACCTTTTTTATTATTTGATTACTTGAGCAAAATCCAGCTCAGCAACAACAACAGACCAATAATCATTGAGAATGCATAGTGATAGAGGTAACCGGTCTGAATGCGGCGAGCCTTCGCGGCAATCCAACCTACAGCATTTGCGGTTCCATTGACCATTATGCCGTCAATAATCATCACATCACCCACCTTCCAGAAGAAGCGACCCAGCATCCGTGATCCATTGGCAAAAAACACTTCATTAAAGCGATCAAAGCCGTAATTATTTTCGAGGATCGTATTAATGGGCTTAAATGTTTTCTGGATTTTTCCGGGTAAATCGCGACGCTTTATATAGAGGAACCAGGCCAAGCCAACCCCTCCCGCGGCAAGATAAATAGCAGGGCCTGCGAACGCATGCGCTACAAAGCCGACTACACCTGTGTAATAACCGCCTACAATTGCCAACGTATCGCGTTCCGGAGAAACATAGATTGAGTTGCCGAAAAAATCACCAAATAGCATGGGGCCAATAAAATAACCACCGGCGAGAACGGATGGTATCGCAAGAGCTATCAGCGGCCAAGTAACGACCTTGGGTGACTCATGTAGGTGTTGTTTGGTGTGTTCATCCATACGCTCTTTACCATGGAACACCAAAAAGAACATGCGAAAACTGTAGAACGCGGTAACAAATACGCCCAACAAGATACACACATAAGCAAAACCCGCTCCGGCTATTTCTGAGTGGCGTACCGCCTCAATAATGGCATCTTTAGAGAAAAAACCTGAGAAAAATGGAAAGCCGATCAACGCAAGGGAGCCGACCAACATTGCCCCATAGGTAATTGGCAGGTACTTTTTCAACCCTCCCATCTTGCGAATATCTTGTTCATGATGCATCGCGATAATCACCGACCCTGCAGCAAGAAACAGCAGTGCTTTGAAAAACGCATGCGTCATTAGATGGAACACGCCTGCGGCGTAAGCAGATGCACCCAGCGCCACCGTCATATAGCCCAGCTGAGAAAGCGTTGAATAAGCTATAACTCGCTTGATGTCGTTTTGGATAATACCGAGAAAGCCCATCGAGAGTGCCGTTATTGCACCAATCACCAGAATAAAGCTCAACGCAGTGGTTGATTGCTCATAAAGTGGTGACATCCGTGCAACCATGTAGATACCCGCCGTTACCATGGTGGCGGCGTGTATCAGTGCAGAAATCGGTGTAGGGCCTTCCATGGAATCAGGAAGCCAAACGTGAAGTGGTACCTGCGCAGATTTACCCATCGCGCCAATAAACAGTAGGATACAAATGACGGTCATCAGTGACCAGTCCAAGCCTGGTATCACCTGTATTGTTAAGTCAGCCATCATCGGTGCCACATCAAACACCTCGGCATAGTCGAGGGTATTGAAGTACATAAGCACAGCGGCGATACCCAGCAGGAAGCCAAAATCACCCACTCGGTTAACCAAAAATGCTTTTAAGTTTGCATAGATTGCGGTCTCTTTTTTATACCAGAACCCAATCAGTAGATACGAGACCAACCCCACGGCTTCCCAGCCAAAGAAAAGCTGCATGAAGTTATTAGCCATCACCAGGGTCAGCATGGAGAAAGTAAATAGTGATATGTAACTGAAAAAACGTTGGTAACCGGGGTCATCTTTCATATAGCCGATGGTGTAAATATGTACCATCAAAGATATGAAAGTCACGACAATCATCATCATCGCTGTCAGCTCATCAACCAAAAAACCGATTTCAAACTTTATACCATCACTGATCAACCAAGTATAAACGGATGCATTATAGCTCTCCGCACCGTCAATTATAATGTGCTTAAAAACAACAACAGAGAGAAGAAAAGAGACCGCCACACCGATATTAGTCACCCAGTGCGCGCCTGATCGACCGATCTGCTTACCAAACAGACCTGCGATGATCGCACCAATCAGTGGTGCCAACACAATAGCGAGATAAACGTTATGCATAGAGTCTGTCATCGTTATCCCTTCAGAGAATCAAGGCTGTCAACATTGATAGTGCGCTTATTACGGAATAGCACTACAAGAATGGCGAGTCCGATAGCGGCCTCAGCCGCGGCAACGGTCAATATGAAAAAGACAAAAACCTGACCCGCCAAGTCATTGAGATAGTATGAAAAGGCAACAAAATTGATATTAACCGCGAGCAACATCAGCTCGATGGCCATCAATAAAATAATAATATTTTTACGGTTTATAAAAATACCCGCCATGCTGATGCAAAATAGTATTGCACTCAAAATGAGGAAATGGGACAACGTAATCATGACTGTACCTCATCTTTTTTTGTTGCGGACATCTTAACCAATCGAACACGGTCTTCACGGCGTACTTTCACCTGATCAGCAACATTTTGCGATTTAGAATCAGGACGTTTTCGCAACGTTAGTGTGATGGCAGCAATAATAGCGACTAACAGAATAACGGCAGCAATCTCAAAGGGGTAGACATATGTAGTATATAAGATACGCCCAAGAGCCTTTGTATTACTGTAATCCTCACCCTGCCCCATTGGCGTTGCGAACTTCTCCAGGCCAAAGTTTTCTGGACCAAGAATCATTGCCATCTGGATAAGGATAATGACACCCACCGCAATACCAACCGGAAGGAATCTTATAAACCCCTCTTTCAGTGGCGCCAAATTTATATCGAGCATCATTACGACAAAAAGGAACAGCACCATTACCGCACCGACATAGACAAGTACCAGCGTTATGGCAAGGAACTCCGCTTCAAGCAACAACCAAACGCCCGCACAAGTGAAGAAAGCGAGCACTAAAAAGAGCGCGGCATATATGGGGTTTCGTACGGTAATAACCGCAAGCGCAGAACCCACAAGTATCGTGGAAAAGATATAAAATATGATCAGTTCAAAAGCCATAATATTGCGCCATTAGGTTAATTAGCGATACTGCGCATCTGAAGCGCGATCATTTGCAATTTCTGTTTCAAAGCGGTCACCAACAGCCAAAAGCTTCTCTTTTGTCATGAGCAGATCTTCGCGGACATCGCCACAGTACTCGAAATGACGCGTTTCAACAATCGCATCAACTGGGCACGACTCTTCACAAAAGCCGCAAAAAATACATTTAGAGAGGTCAATATCATAACGGGTAGTACGGCGGGAGCCATCTTCGCGCTCCTCCATATCAATAGTGATGGCCAGCGCTGGACAGACCGCCTCACAAAGCTTACACGCAATACAGCGCTCCTCACCATTTGCGTAGCGACGTTGCGCATGCAAACCACGAAAACGATTAGACTGGGGTGTTTTCTCTTCTGGGTACTGAACCGTGATCTTACGAGCAAACAGGTATTTACCCGTCAGCTTAAGACCAAGCACAAGTTCCCAAAGGAAAAAAGTCTTAAAAAAGTGTTTAATAGCAGTCATAGATCTCTTCTCCAACCCCTAGCCGAACCAGGGGCCCCAGCCTTCAACAATAGCCAAACCAAGCAGCAACACCCAGAAAATAGTGATCGGGATTAACACTTTCCAACCCAATCGCATGATTTGGTCATAACGGTAACGTGGGAAGGTTGCACGGAACCAAAGGAATAAGAACAGGAAGAAGCTTGTCTTAAGCAGCAACCAGATAATCCCCGGTACCCAGCTAAACATATCTTCCAATACTGGAATGCCTTGGAAAGGTGATAACCAGCCTCCGCAAAACATCAGCGCGGTTAACAGCGCGATCAATATCATATTTGCATATTCAGCAAGGAAGAATATTGAAAATGTCATACCGGAATATTCCACATGGAAGCCAGCGACAATTTCAGATTCACCCTCAGCAACGTCAAAAGGAGCGCGGTTAGTTTCGGCTAATCCCGAAATGTAATAGACAAGGAACATTGGCCATAGCGGAATGAAGAACCACATCCATACACCGCCCTGCTGGGCGTTTACAATTTCGGTTAGATTCAGGCTGCCTGCGGCCATAAGCACCGTCACCAGTGCAAAGCCCATTGCTATTTCATACGACACTATCTGCGCTGCAGACCGCATTGCGCCTAGGAATGCATATTTTGAATTGGATGCCCAGCCGGCGAGAATAACGCCATAAACAGCCATTGAAGTAATTGCCAGTATATAGAGTAGCGATGCATCAATATTCGACAGAACCATGCCTTCATCAAATGGCACAACAGCCCATGCTGCTATTGCGGGCGCAAAGGCTAAAACCGGCGCGATCATGAACAGCTTTTTGTTTGCCTGAGCAGGCACAATCACTTCTTTCATAATCAACTTAAGCGCATCAGCGATCGGCTGCAGCAAACCACGAGGCCCGACCCTATTTGGGCCAATTCGAACCTGTATATAGCTGATAACTTTTCGCTCTGCCAAAGTCAAATAGGCCACGGCTCCCATTATAGGCAGCACAATCGCAAGAATCTTCACCGAAATGATGACTAAACTCTGAGCCACCTCAGGCAGGAAACTCAACAAATTTTGCAATGTCTCAATCATTAAACCCTCTCACCCCTGAAACACAGCTTAATTAAGCTTTTTTAATTGTTATTGGTGAAAAATCTGCGGCAAGACCCGATGTCTGCGGCAGGCCACTGTATACCAAGAGTGCGCCATCAGCAACACGATCATTTATAACCATTGGTATATCTATTTCCAACTCACCCTGCTTAAGCAGCAGACGCGTACAATCCAGCACACCACTCTTCTCTGCTGTAGCGCGACTAAGCTGCACCGCTAAGCAAGATAAGGCATCGCTGGTCTGTTGCAAGCTGGGAGAACGACGAAGCTGCGCGTCCCCAGAGTAGCTCGCACACTCGGTTACTCTCTGCAAGCCTTCAACCACAGCGACATCATCAGAGAGTGTCGATACCCCTTTGCTCGTTGGCTTCAAGTTCGATATCAACGCTTGCAACTCTTGGCTCACGTCACTACTGGAGAGATACTCAAACCCTTCGAGATCAAAAATATTACCCAGTACGCGAAGCACTTTCCATGCAGGGCGTGAATCGCCCTTTGGCATCACCGCAGCAGAAAAAGACTGCATACGCCCTTCTATATTAACTAAAGAGCCAGATGTCTCTGTCAGCGGTACGATCGGCAGTAGCACATCAGCACACGCATCAAGTGATGCACTCCGATAGGCTGTTAATGCCACTGTGTAATCAGCCGTTGCAACAGCTTTCTCTACTGTAATACCACCAGCACAATCCAGAGACGGCTCGACACCTAGCAGAAGATAGCCTTTACGTGGCTTTTCCAGCATCGTTTTTGCGTTCAAGCCGATCGATGGAGATCTCTTACCCGCTGCCAACCGGTGAGGTACAGCACCCGCCATCCAAGCACCCGACCCATTGCAACCGTCACTTAGCGAGCCAACCGAACTACCACTCTCTCCAGCAATCACACTGGCGAGTGCACGCAAGGTAGATGCCTGGGGATGGTGTGAGGCATAGCTGCCGAGAATAACTGCCGAGTTATTTGATGAGTGTAAGTTGTCTGCTATTGCCTTTGAGGCATCATCAACACTGGCATCAAGAATAATTTCTGCCGCAATGCCAGAAGCTGCATTACCTGTAATTTCAAGTAACGATTTTGCAACCGAGGCCAGCCGTGCAACCATTTTAGAGGGTATAACAACAACAGATGTTGCCACCGTAAAATTGAAATCATAGTCAACCGGATTTAGCGTACAAAATTGCGAGCCATTCAATGATGCGGCTCGCAGCTTGAGTGCTGCAATCGGCTGGTCTTTACGAAGGTTAGTACCTATCAACAACCCGCCATCTAACAGTTCCAACTCCTCGAGCGACATACCAAGGTATGGGAAAGGGGGGGCGCCGTCCTGATCAGCAAAATCATTTTGGCGTAGACGGTGATCAATATTGTGGCTACCGAGCCCGCGCATCAATTTTTGTGCAAGGTAGAGCTCTTCAACTGTTGAATTAGGCGATGTAAGGCAACCCAACTCTTCAGCACCCGCAGCATCGACAACCGACTGAATTCCTCTCGAAGCATTTTCAAGTGCGGTATTCCAATCCGTCTCTTGCCACTCACCGTCGACCTTGATCATCGGTGTGGTTAAGCGCTCATCACTACTGGCTCCCTCATATGAGAACCGGTCACGATCTGATATCCATGACTCATTTATGGCTTCATTATCGCGGGGTACTACGCGGAGCACTTCATTGTTTAGGCTATGAACCAAAACATTAGAGCCTAGGCAGTCGTGAGCAGCTATCGCTGGAGCAACCGTCAACTCCCACGCTCGGGCACTATAACGGTAAGGTTTTGAGGTCAGCGCGCCTACCGGACAGAGATCGATAACATTACCGGAAACCTCCGAGGTGACACTTCCCGCAATGTAGGTGCCAATTTCCATATGCTCGCCACGCCCCGTAGAGCCTATTTCGCGGACACCTGCAATTTCATCGCCGAAACGAACACAGCGAGTACAGTGAATACAGCGCGTCATATCGGTTGCGATCAGCGGGCCGATATCCTTATCAGTAACAATTCGCTTATTTTCTCGGAATTTTGACTCGCTATTGCCATAGTTGACTGCAATATCCTGCAACTCACACTCACCACCTTGGTCGCAGATAGGGCAATCAAGAGGGTGATTTATGAGTAAAAACTCCATCACACCTTTTTGCGCATTGATCGCTCGAGGTGAACGAGTGAAGATTCTCATTCCATCCGTCACCGGCGTAGCACATGCTGGAAGGGGCTTTGCAGCTTTCTCAACCTCAACTAAACACATGCGGCAATTTGCTGCAATCGAGAGTTTTTTGTGGTAGCAGAAGCGAGGAATATCGATTCCAGCCTCATCAGCAGCCTCAATAAGCATCAAGCCGTTACGGGCTTCTACTTTTTTACCATCGATTTCGATATTTACTGTAGTCATATCCAATCAAAATCTACCGTTAGGGAGGCGATGCCTCATTATTCATTACCGACGATTAACCGGCTCCACCGACCATACACTTTTTGTGTTCGATGTGGTATTCAAACTCTTCACGGAACTGCTTAACAAAACTAGTAACCGGAGCCGCAGCAGCTTCGCCCAAGGCACATATAGTATGCCCCTCTATCGCCCTAGAGACATTGCAAAGGAGGTCCAGATCTTCTGGACGACCTTGACCATTCTCTATCCGGTTGACAATGCGTGACAACCAACCCGTACCTTCACGGCACGGGGTGCACTGCCCACATGACTCTTCGTAGTAGAAATAAGATATGCGCGCCAGCGCCTTGACCATGCAGGTCGAGTCATCAATCACGATGACAGATCCAGCACCCAGCATAGAGCCTGCTTTGGATATACCATCATAATCCATAGTGGCATCCATCATCACATCACCTGGCAGAATAGGCGTCGATGAGCCACCAGGAATGACAGCCTTAAGCTTATGGCCGTCACGCACACCACCGGCCATTTCAAGCAGCGCAGAAAATGGCGTGCCCATTGGCACTTCATAATTGCCAGGTTTGTTAACATGGCCAGATACTGCAAAAATCTTACTGCCGCCATTATTTGGCTTGCCCAGCTCAAGGAACCACTTGCCACCATTTTTAAGAATCATTGGCACAGAAGCCAGTGTTTCGGTGTTGTTAATCGTCGTTGGGCAGCCATAGAGGCCGAAGCTTGCCGGAAAGGGTGGCTTGAAGCGCGGCTGACCTTTTTTACCCTCTATCGACTCTATCAGTGCCGTCTCTTCACCACAAACATAAGCACCGCCGCCTGCATGAAATTCAAGGTCAAAATCGATACCTGAACCCATAATATTTTTACCGAGAAGCCCGGCTGAACGCGCCTCTTCAATCGCTGACTGGAAACGCTCAATTGGCTCATAAAACTCACCACGAATATAGTTATATCCTTGGGTAGCACCGATTGTATAGCCAGCAATTGCCATACCCTCAATCAGCTGGTGCGGGTTGTAACGGAGAATATCACGGTCTTTGAATGTTCCTGGCTCACCCTCATCCGAGTTACAAACAATATATTTTTGTCCCGGCGTGTTACGTGGCATAAAGCTCCACTTCAAGCCCGTTGGGAAGCCTGCACCACCTCGACCACGAAGAGCGGATATTTTCAACTCATCAATAATTTCATCCGGAGAGGTTTTTTCCTTCAGGATTTTTTTCCACACATCATAACCACCGTTTGCCTGATAGACATCGAGCGTCCATGACTTATCAAGGTGATTGAGCCGGAAGCAGACTTCATTTGCCATAATATTAATCCAAGCTATCCAGAATCTGATCTACTTTTTCAGCGGTCAGATTCTCGTAATATGTCTTGCCAATCTGAAACATTGGCGCCCCACCGCATGCACCAAGGCACTCAACCTCTTTCAGAGTAAATTGCCCATCACCGGTCGTCTGACCAAATTTAATACCCAACTTATCATTGAGATGATCAACAATTTTGTCTGAGCCACAGAGAAGGCAAGAGATATTGGTACAAATAGAAATTTTGTGCTTACCAACAGGCTTGAGTTCATACATTGAGTAGAACGTCGCCACCTCATAGACAGCAATGGCAGGCATTTCAAGATAATCAGCCACCGCATCCATTAGTTCTGTTGTCAGCGAGCCATCACTTGCATCCTGAACCAAATGAAGAGCACCCATCACAGCAGACTGTTTCTGCTCTGCCGGGTACTTAGCAACACACTTATCGATCTCAGCGATGACAGCGTCAGAAAGAGTGGTAGTAGTCTGTGAGCTCAACGGTCAACCTCCCCAAATACAATATCTTGCGTCCCGATCACAGCAACCACATCAGCCAGCATGTGGCCACGTGACATCTCATCTGTTGCAGCAATATGAGCAAAACCGGGTGCTCTTATTTTTATCCGATAAGGTTTATTGGCGCCGTCTGAAACCATATAGATACCAAACTCACCCTTGGGGTGTTCAACAGCCGCATACGCCTCGCCCGCAGGCACGCAGTAACCCTCGGTAAAGAGCTTAAAGTGGTGAATCAACGACTCCATATCACCCTTCATCTCCTCACGGGCAGGAGCTGCAAAGCGGTGATCCTGCAATATAACCGGCCCCGGATTGTTGCGAAGCCACGTAACACATTGTTTGATAATGTGGTTTGACTGGCGCATCTCTTCAACGCGTACCAGATAGCGATCGTAGCAGTCACCCTCTTTACCCACTGGAATATCAAAATCCAGCTTGTCATATACTTCGTAAGGTTGTTTTTTGCGCAGATCCCACTCGATACCTGAGCCTCGAATCATCGGCCCGGTAAAGCCTAGTTGTAATGCACGCTCAGGTGTCACCACACCGATACCCACGGTACGTTGCTTCCAGATTCGATTATCGGTCAGTAGCGTTTCATATTCATCAACATAAGTCGGGAAGCGCGCCGTAAAATCTTCGATAAAATCGAGCAAAGATCCCTGGCGATTTTCATTCATCTTTGCCACTTCCTTGGCATTGTGCCACTTGGAAGGTTCGTAGTGCGGCATGTTACCGGGGAGGTCCCGATAAACGCCGCCCACACGGTAATAGGCGGCATGAAGTCGCGCACCCGAGACCGCTTCATAGCAATCCATCAGGTCTTCGCGTTCACGAAATGCGTAGAGGAACACAGTCATGGCCCCAATATCCAGTGCATGCGCACCTAACCACAGCAGGTGATTCAAAATGCGCGTAATTTCATCAAACATTACACGGATGTACTGTGCCCGCTCGGGCACTTCCAAGCCAAGCATTTTTTCCAAGCACATCACATAGGCGTGCTCATTACACATCATCGAGACGTAATCTAGACGATCCATATAAGGCAAATTGGAGTTAAATGGTTTTGTTTCCGCCAGCTTCTCAGTACCGCGATGCAGTAGGCCAATATGGGGATCAGCCCGCTCAATGGTCTCACCATTCATCTCCAGCACCAGACGTAATACACCATGAGCTGAGGGATGCTGAGGGCCGAAATTAAGAGTGTAGTTGCGAATCTCCGACATGCTATTTTTCCTCGGCAGTTTCGTTATAGCGATCATCGCGAATCACACGAGGAACAAGCACACGAAGCTCTGTCTGTAACGGCTCATAAACGACACGTTTTTTCTCGTCATCGTAACGCATCTCTACGGTACCAAGCAGTGGGAAATCTTTGCGGAAGGGGTGGCCAATAAACCCATAATCGGTCAATAGGCGACGCAGATCAGGATGACCCGCAAACAGGATGCCATAGAGGTCAAATGCCTCACGCTCAAACCAATCTGCACAACTCCAGATAGAGGTGACTGATTCAACTTGCGGCACCGTATCATCAGCAAACACCCTAACCCGCAGGCGTTGATTGTTAGCAACGGAAAGAAGGTGATAAACCACCGCAAATCGTGGTTTAGTCCAAGCCGATTTCTCGAACGCTGGAACACCGGTTTGGTCACGTTCAACGCCGCGACTAAACCCCTCGGCAGTCGCCGCAACAGTCTCCCACTCGGCACAGCCGTATGCTGAGTAGTCCACACCACAAAGGTCGATCAATTGATCGAAATTAAATGCAGACTCATCACGCAGCGTTTGAAATATCTGCAACATATTGCTACTTGATATTTCAATGGTGGTTTCACCTAAAGCGACAACTGAGGATTCTATCAAACCATCAAATTGCTCGCTTAATTGCGACGCCAACTTTGTATTTTCGTTACCCATAGTTAAAGTCTCTATGTGTTCTTTTTACAAACGAGCAATTGTATTCGTTCTTTTAATCTTATTCTGCAACTGGATAATCCCATACAGCAGTGCTTCAGCCGTTGGTGGGCAGCCTGGAATATAGATATCGACTGGTACGATGCGATCGCAGCCACGAACGACCGCGTATGAGTAGTGGTAGTAACCGCCACCGTTTGCACATGAACCCATTGAGATCACCCAGCGCGGCTCAGCCATTTGATCATAAACTTTGCGCAGTGCGGGTGCCATTTTATTCACCAGGGTTCCGGCAACAATCATCACATCTGATTGGCGCGGGCTCGGGCGAAAAATAATGCCAAAACGATCCAGATCGTAACGCGACGCTCCGGCGTGCATCATCTCGACAGCGCAGCAAGCCAAACCAAATGTCATTGGCCAAAGCGAACCGGTACGCGCCCAGTTGATTAATTTATCAGCACTGGTGGTCACGATGCCTTTTTTTAGGATACCTTCTATTCCCACTCCAAGGCCCCTTTCTTCCACTCGTAAATAAATCCAATCACCAAAATCCCAAGAAACATCGTCATTGCCAGATAGCCAAACATACCTATCTCTTCTAGAACAACGGCCCATGGAAACAAGAAGGCGATTTCCAAATCAAAAATAATAAATAGGATTGCAACAAGATAAAATCGCACATCAAACTTTGTGCGAGAATCTTCAAATGCCTCAAAGCCGCACTCGTAGGGGGATAGCTTTGCATCATCAGGATTATTTGGCCCTGCATAATACCCAAGAGCAATGGGCACCACGCCAAAGATAACGCCAAATATTAGAAAAATAAGAATGGGTAGATATTCTGTCAACATTGGCCAGGTTTTCCCCTTTGTTTTGTTATCAGCATGTCACCTAAGCTGTACCCTTTAAGACACGGGTGTAAGCTTTTAAATACATTTAATTGTTTGGTGCCGATGGCCGGAGTCGAACCGGCACAGCTCTCGCCACTACCCCCTCAAGGTAGCGTGTCTACCAATTTCACCACATCGGCTATTTAAAACAATTCAAACTTCTGCC
Organism: Gammaproteobacteria bacterium; assembly: GCA_021647245.1. Classification (NCBI taxonomy): domain Bacteria; kingdom Pseudomonadati; phylum Pseudomonadota; class Gammaproteobacteria; species Gammaproteobacteria bacterium. The sequence goes on along the minus strand of JAKIVC010000007.1, from coordinate 27,006 downwards.
CTGCCATCAGGGGCTTTACTGTACTGCGGGAATGCCATCCTTAGCAGGAACATCGAATGGCACAGCATCATTCATCGTTCCACCCATACTCGGTACGTCACTCTCCCTAACAGGCTGTATTTCCACCTGATCCAGCACACTTTCGGAGACAGTAGTTGTACCCGAAAAATAGGCCAGTGTCAGGCTTGTAGCAAAAAAAAGTGTCGCAAGTGCCGCTGTTGTACGGGAGAGGAAGTTTGAAGAGCCACTGCTACCAAACACAGTGCCTGATGCGCCTGCACCAAAGCCAGCGCCCGCATCAGCGCCTTTACCCTGTTGTAGCAGAACAAACCCAACCACTGCAATTGCAACCAGCACATGAACACTTAGTACGACTGTTGTAAACATTTACGATCAACCTAACTCAAGGAATATTTTATCTATTTGCTGCGGCACAAATTGCAACAAACTCATCGGCATCAAGTGATGCCCCTCCCACCAGACCACCATCGATATCGGGCTGAGAAAAGAGGTCTTTTGCATTGGCAGCCTTAACACTGCCACCATAAAGAATCTGTATGCGTGATGCAATCTCTTCATCACAACGTGCGATACGGCCCCGAATATACTCGTGCACTGATTGTGCTTGTTCGGGTGTAGCTGTTTTGCCGGTACCAATCGCCCACACTGGCTCGTACGCAATCACGGCGCCAGAGAAGGCCTCAACACCAAAAAAATCCAGAACCGCGTCAATTTGACGTTTTACAACACCAAAGGTATTACCACGCTCATATTCAACCAGTGTTTCACCCACACAGAGAATCGGCACCAAGCCATTCTCTTTTACAGCAACGAACTTTCGCGCCGCTTTTTCATCTGTTTCACCGTAGCTGGCACGCCGCTCAGAATGACCGACCAGGGCATACTTCACACCAAAATCATTCAACATGATTCCGGAGACCTCCCCGGTATAAGCACCCGCTGCGTGGCGGCTCATATTTTGCGCACCGATGGCTATTTTACTACCCGCAAGTAGCGAGCTGACTTCTGGAATATACACAAATGGAGGGCAGACAGCCATCTCAACATTTCCAATACTATCAACACCCGACTTCAGCCCCTCAACCAGATCCTTGATACTGGCAAGTGTGCCGTTCAGTTTCCAATTTCCAGCTACCAATGGTTGACGCATGTAAAGCCCTCGCTGTTGACACTATTTACTGAAGCGGTTCGCAGCTTAACGGTAGCTACAAATAAAATCAATGCGTTTATCAACTTAAGCGCACCAATTCTCACGATCACCGCACAGTTTCCTTATTTTTCAACGGATACCACGCGGTATCTCAAGAATAATGCTTGCAGATTATACTATTTCCCCGTCGAGCTCTTTTTCAACCACATCAGCCAGCTTTTCTACCTCAGATAGAACCTGATCAAGGTTTTGCCCCTCAACCATCACCCGCACCAGCGGTTCAGTACCTGAAGTACGTAGCAACACGCGGCCAGAGGCAGCTAAACGCTGCTCAGCACTGGCCACGGCCGCCTGGATAACTTTATTTGAAGAGATATTCACCCGTGAGGAGATGCGAACATTAATCATCTTTTGCGGACATTTGTTCATTGCAGATTTCAATGTGTGGAGTGTGGTATTGGTATCAACCACCTCCGCGACCACCTGTAACGCGGCGACAATACCATCACCGGTAGTACAGCGATCCAGACACAGAATATGGCCAGAGGATTCGCCACCGATCACCCACTCTCTCTCTTGCAAGCGCTGCATCACGTATCGATCACCCACCGCAACACGCTCAAAGTCTAAGCCGAGTTCATTCAGTGCTATCTCAAGCCCCAAATTGCTCATCAAGGTGCCGACAACAGCACCTGTCAGCTGCCCGGTGCGCTGGCGCGATCTGGCAATAATATAGATGATTTCGTCGCCATCGATCACATCGCCCGTATGGTCAACCATAATCACCCGGTCGCCATCGCCATCCAATGCGATACCCAAGTCTGCCTCATGGGCCAACACAGCCCCTTGAAGGTGCTCAATATGGGTGGAGCCGCAGCCATCATTAATATTCAGACCATTGGGCTCAGCCGCCACTTCGACAACATCGGCACCCAGCTCTCTAAAAACGTTGGGGGCAATGTGATAAGTGGCGCCATTTGCACAATCAACGACAATTTTCAGTCCCGCCAAACGTAATCGTGATGGCACCGTCGACTTACACAGCTCAATATAACGACCACAAGCATCGGTGATACGCCGTGCCTTACCCAGCTTAGCGGATGGCACCGTTACCATCGTTTTATTTATTTCAGCTTCTATCTTCAGTTCGATTTCATCAGAGAGCTTGGTACCTTCGGATGAAAAGAACTTAATACCATTATCATAATATGGATTATGGGACGCACTTATCACCACACCTGCCACCGCATTGAGCGTGCGCGTCAGGTAGGCAACTGCGGGGGTGGGCATCGGCCCCAGCAGCTCGATATCGACACCTGATGCGGAGAGCCCCGCTTCGAGAGCAGATTCAAACATATACCCGGATATTCGAGTATCTTTACCAATCAAAACCGTACCGACACCACTCTTCGACAGCACTCGTCCGGCAGCCCAGCCCAGCTTCATTACAAACTCGGGTGTAAACAGATCATCACCCACTCGACCACGAATCCCATCTGTACCAAAATATTGTTTATTCATCATTTCCCTTACACACCCTTTAGGACTCTGCAAATCTTCAATGTATCTATGGTTTCTTTTACATCATGGGTTCGAATAATGGCGGCACCCCACCATGCGGCCAATGTCGCTAGTGTTAGACCGCCCTGCAGTCGTTCAGCTACTGGCGCATTAAGCAGCTCGCCGATCATGCTCTTCCTGGACACACCGACCATAACGGGAATACCCGTATCAACAAACCGCTGCAACCCATTAAACAGCGTAAGGTTATGTTTGAGGGTTTTGCCAAAACCAAAACCCGGATCAATAACGAGCCGCTGAGCGGGAATTCCAGCTTCCTCGCAAACCATGACACGCTCGCGCAAGAACGTCTGCACCTCAAGAAAAACATTATCATATGAGGGAGACTTCTGCATTATCGAAGGGGGTCCTTGCCTATGCATCAGACAGACAGGCACAGCAAGTGCCGCAGCCGTTGCTAACGCGCCTTCAGAGCGAAGCGCATTAACATCGTTAATAAATCCAGCACCGGCAGAGACCGCCTCACGCATCACCTGCGCCTTGCTGGTATCAATCGAAATAGGTACTGCCACTTCAGCCACCAACGCTTCAATCAGTGGTAAAACACGATCAAGCTCTTGCTGCTCTGAAACCGCTACTGCCCCGGGACGCGTAGACTCACCACCGACATCAATCATATCAGCGCCGTCAGCAACCATTTTTCTTGCGTGTTGCAATGCGGACTCATAACCTAAAAAATCACCCCCGTCTGAAAAAGAGTCGGGGGTGATATTAAGAATACCCATCACACGAGGGTGTCGCAGGTCGAGGACTCGACCTGCACAATCCAATTTGAGCAACATACTACCTTCTCTTAATGCTCACCTGCTTCGCCACCAATTTTTGTATCACTTGAAGCGGCTGGCTTATCAGCACCCTCCGACTCATCATCAGCCTTTTTATCACCACCCTCATCATCTGACTTGGCGTCCTTACTCCAGGCTTGCGGTGGCCGTGGTGTTTTTCCTTCCATGATATCGTCAATTTGTGGCCGATCGATTGTCTCATATTTAATCAGTGTTTCAGCCATCACATGCAGCTTATCCATGTTGTCTGACAAAAGCTTCTCCGCACGAAGGTAATTACGATCAATGATACTTCGAACTTCTTCATCGATAATATGAGCCGTCTCATCAGAAACCGTCTTCTGCTTACCGACAGAGTGGCCCAAAAACACTTCGCCATCATCTTCACTATAAGTGAGTGGCCCTAAGCGCTCAGAGAGCCCCCACTTCGTTACCATATTTCGAGATATCTCGGTAGCACGCTGAATATCATTCGAAGCGCCCGTGGTCACCTGGTCTGCACCAAAAACCAACTCTTCGGCAACTCGGCCACCATAGAGTGTGGAGAGCTGGCTCTCCAAGCGAGTTTTGTTGTAACTGTAACGATCATCTTCTGGCAAAAACAGTGTCACACCTAATGCGCGACCCCGGGGAATAATGGAGACTTTGTGTACAGGATCATGTTCAGGAACCAATCGCCCAATAATCGCGTGTCCCGCCTCATGGTAGGCGGTGAGCTTTTTCTCTGCGTCACTCATTACCATCGACTTACGCTCAGCGCCCATCATTATTTTATCTTTGGCTCGCTCAATATCATCCATATTCACCAGACGCTTGCCCTTACGAGCAGCAAACAGTGCAGACTCGTTTACTAGGTTTGCCAGGTCCGCACCCGAGAACCCCGGTGTACCCCGGGCAATAATACTGGGCTTTACATCTTCGTCTAGCGGCACCTTGCGCATATGAACCTTCAAAATCTGTTCACGGCCACGTACATCTGGCAAGCCAACCATCACTTGACGATCAAAACGCCCAGGGCGTAATAATGCCGGATCAAGTACATCAGGGCGATTGGTTGCAGCGATAACGATCACCCCATCATTCCCTTCAAAACCATCCATCTCTACCAGCAACTGGTTCAGTGTCTGTTCACGCTCATCATGTCCACCGCCCAGCCCTGCGCCACGATGGCGACCCACCGCATCAATCTCATCAATAAAGATAATGCAAGGCGAGGTTTTTTTCGCTTGCTCAAACATATCACGCACCCGTGATGCGCCGACACCGACAAACATTTCGACAAAATCAGAGCCCGAAATGGTAAAGAAAGGCACCTTCGCTTCACCTGCAATCGCCTTTGCCAGCAAAGTCTTACCGGTACCTGGCGGGCCAACCATCAATACACCACGTGGAATTTTTCCGCCCAGCTTCTGGAATTTACCCGGATCACGCAGAAACTCAACCAGCTCTTCCACATCTTCTTTCGCTTCGTCACAGCCGGCCACATCATTAAAAGTAATTTTCACCTGATCTTCGCCCAGCATGCGCGCCTTGCTTTTGCCAAATGACATCGCACCACGGCCACCCGCACCACCACCTTGCATCTGACGCATAAAGAAGACCCAGACACCAATCAATAGCAGCATTGGAAACCATGAGATGAAAATTTGCATCAGAATACCCTGCTGCTCGGGTGGTTTGGCATCAATAGCGACGCCATTATTCAGCAAATCCCCTATAAGGCCACTATCTCCTGGGCTATAGGTCGTAAAGTTTTCACCACTTGTCATCATGCCTTTAATAGTACGCCCTTCAACAAGCACCGAAGTGACCTTACCCTGATGCACATCACTGATAAACTGTGAGTATTGCAAATGACGTGGCGAACCCGTTTTTTGGGCACTAAAACTATTGAAGACTGAAATCAGCACAACTGCGATCACAACCCACAACATCAAATTCTTACCAAAATCGTTCAAGACACTAACCTCTTGTTACCTATAACGGTAAACCCTGCTAATTCACTAAAATTCTGTAATTTGAAACCGTTGCATAAGTTAAAGTGCAACGGTGTCAGCCTGACTATAACCTAAAGCCACGAGCCAATAAATAGACCTCTGACGATCTATCCCTAGAAGCCTTCGGCTTTCGGGTGACCACTTTGCCAAAGCTGTGACGCAACTCTTTTATCAATTGATCGTACCCTGGCCCTTGAAACACCTTCATGAGCAGATCACCACCTGGACGCAAAATCTGCCGCGCAAGCTCAAACGCCAGCTCGACCAGATACATGGCGCGTGTCTTATCCATATCACGCACCCCAGACATATTGGGGGCCATATCCGACATTACAAGGTCTACGGCCGAATCCCCCAGCATTTCCATCAAGCCATTAATCGCCTCATCCTCGCGAAAGTCGCCCTGTATGAACTCAACCCCCGCCAGCGAATCCATCTCCAGAATATCAAGCGCCAGCACCCGGCCACGCTTACCAAGACGGCGACACGCAACCTGTGACCAGCCGCCGGGGGCAGCACCCAGGTCAACCACCGTCATACCTGGGCGCAGCAATTTATCTTTATCATCAATCTCAAGCAGCTTGTAAACCGCCCTTGAACGGTAACCCTCTCTTTTGGCTCGCAGCACAAACTCATCATTCAGGTGCTCCTCTAACCAGCGGCGGCTACTGGCGGCCATTTTCTTATTGGTTGTGATCTTTACCATTACTCTTTTCCGTCAGCCCCTGCACTGTCCTGCGAATACGCCATATCAGCCAGCCACTCGCAACCACACCATAACCAAGGAGAATCATCAACTGTACAATCAACGACTCGCTAAACGATGATGAGAGCAGCAAAACCAATACGGCGACACAGAGCACCAGCCCCAACTCCAGCTTAATATGGTTAAGTGGACTCGGTTCTACTACTACGCCTTTGCTCTTATGAGGTACACTATCCGTCACTTTTCCATTGCCATATGTTGATACTATTATGAAACTTAATCGAAACCAAATCAGCCAGCTGCGTAATCTGGCCCATAAACTAAAACCTGTCGTCATCATTGGCAACAATGGGCTCACTGAAAATGTACTCAATGAAATCATCGATCAGCTCGAACACCACGAGCTTATCAAAGTTAGAGTGAACGCAGAAGCGCGTGATGAGCGCAAAGCCATGATTGATGAGGTTTGCCTACAGGGCAATGCGCTACTGGTTCAGCGCATCGGACATATTGCTGTTTTTTACAAGCCAGCAAAAGAGCCCACCATCAAGCTACCGGCTTAACCCCTCGAACACCGGTCATTATCAGCAGCAGCCCCAGCAGGCTGTTCACCAGGTAGCAGACTGAAGAGATACCATGGAGCCGCCCAAACTCGGCGGCAAACTGTGCGCTAGAGTACAGACCCTGAGCTTTCATCTCCACCATCTGCGGGCGAATAGAGAGTTCTATGATGGCGATTAACAGCAACATCACCACCAACACCCACATCTGCCAAGCGTAAAGAGTGCGGCGGCCAAAATGTGCCCATGCCATCAACAGCAACAAGCCACCGCACACCGCACCTATAATATGTACCAAGCCAAACATCTCACCCATCAGCTGTCCTGCCACCATACGGTCATCAAGCAACCGAAATAGCAGTGGGGCAACCAGGTACCCCACCGTCCAGGTAGCACCTACCCATACCGTCAACAGAAGGCGTTCTAAATATTGGGAGGCCGTGTTCATTAAATCTGGGGATTCCATTAATTTGCGCAAAGATTGCTCAGGGTATTGGTTTCGCAGGGATATTTACGAAAGAACTCTGTGTCCGTAATAATGGACAATAGAGGATATATCTCCTGAGCAATCAATGTTTATTCATTATTCGTGCAGAGGTCTCTAAATATATTTAACAGAGATAACTTCATACTCAATAAGACCGCCCGGGGCATTAACGGAAGCGATATCCTCTTCCACTTTGCCGATCAATGCCCTGGCAACGGGCGAGTTAACTGAGATCTTACCCTCTTTAATATCCGCCTCATCATCACCCACGATCTGATAAGTCACCTCTTCGCCGGTCTCTTCATTTACCAGACCAACCGTCGCGCCAAAAACAACTTTCCCATTTGGCGTTAACTCCAAAATATCGATCACCTGTGCATTTGAAAGCTTGCCTTCAATATCCGCAATACGTGCTTCAATAAAACCCTGCTGCTCACGGGCCGCATGGTATTCAGCATTCTCTTTCAGGTCGCCGTGCTCACGCGCATCTGCAATCGCCTGAATAACCTCTGGCCGTGCCACCGATTTTAATTCACTCAACTCAAGGCGCAATTTTTCAGCGCCCTGCAATGTCATTGGATAACTTACCATTACTTCAATTCCTCATGCAGATCTTGCAAGCGATTAACGCTCCAGTTGTCTAACTCTTTTAATGCCGCGCAGGTCGCCTTAGCACCCGCAATCGTAGTAGTGTAACTCACCTTATGTTGCAAGGCTTCCCGACGTATCTCAAATGAGTCAGCGGTCGCTTTTTTGCCCTCTACGGTATTCACAATATAATTAATTTCATCATTTTTGATCATATCAACAATATTCGGACGACCTTCCGTCACTTTTTTAACACGCTCACAAGCCACCTCTGCCTCATCCAATACCGCCTTGGTGCCTCTGGTAGCAAAAAGTGTAAAACCCTCTTCAATTAAAGAGCGCGCCACTTCAGCTACATGCTGCTTATCAATATTTCGCACACTCAAAAAGGCGCGTCCACCGTCGTGTGGCAGCACTTCACCCGCGCCCAACTGCGCCTTTGCAAAGGCTTCACCAAAGCTTTTTGCCACCCCCATCACTTCACCCGTTGACTTCATCTCAGGGCTCAAAATAGGATCAACACCCCGAAACTTAATGAAGGGGAAAACAGCCTCTTTAACCGAGTAGTAAGGCGGAACAACCTCATCCAACATCCCTTGATCAGACAACTTCTGACCGACCATGCAGCGGGCTGCAATCTTGGCCAGTGGACGATTGATCGCCTTGGAGACGAACGGAACAGTCCGTGAAGCGCGTGGATTGACTTCGAGTACAAATATTTTTCCACCCTGCACCGCAAATTGCGTATTCATTAAGCCGACTACGTTTAACGCTTTAGCCATTTTAGCAACCTGCAGACGTAGCTGATCCTGAATCTCGGCGGGCAAATCATACGGTGGCAACGAACAGGCCGAATCACCGGAGTGCACACCCGCCTGCTCAATATGCTGCATAATGCCACCAATCAGCACATCATCACCATCACAGATCGCATCCACATCGACCTCAATAGCATCATCCAGGAAGCGATCAAGCAGTACCGGAGAGTTGTTTGAAACAGAGACAGCCTCACGCATATAGCGTCTCAGCTCATCTTCTTTATATACGATCTCCATCGCCCGACCACCGAGCACATAGGATGGACGAACCACCAGCGGATAACCGATCTCCTCCGCCAATTTAACCGCGACCTCGGGATCACGGGCGGTACGATTAGGTGGCTGTAACAGACCCAGTTTTTCAATCAACTGTTGGAACCGTTCGCGGTCTTCTGCCAGATCAATACAGTCAGGAGATGTGCCCACAATCGGCGCACCCGCTGCATCAAGGTCACGAGCCAGCTTCAACGGTGTCTGTCCACCGTATTGGACAATGACTCCTTTGGGCTGTTCGACCTCGATAATCTCAAGCACATCCTCTAGGGTCAATGGCTCAAAATAGAGCCGGTCAGAGGTGTCGTAGTCAGTGGAAACTGTTTCAGGATTGCAGTTAACCATTATGGTTTCATAGCCATCGTCACGCATGGCAAAAGCCGCGTGCACGCAGCAATAATCAAACTCAATTCCCTGGCCAATGCGATTCGGACCACCACCCAGCACCATTATTTTATCACGGTTTGTGGGGACCGCTTCGCACTCCTCCTCATAGGTTGAATACAGATAGGCGGTGTCTGAAACAAACTCAGCAGCACACGTGTCCACCCGCTTATAAACCGGCTTAACACCCAGCTCCTTACGACGGTTGCGTACCTCTTTTTGGGTGCTCGCCAGCAGTGTCGCCAAGCGACTGTCTGAAAAACCTTTTTGTTTGAGCCGGTAGAGCCGATTTTTATCCAAATCCGAGAGTGACTTACTTTTCAACTCGGCTTCAATATCGATAAGCTCTTTAATCTGCACCAAAAACCAGCGATCAATGTGCGAAGTTTCATGCACCGCATCCAGCGTATAGCCCGCACGAAAAGCATCGCCCACATACCAGAGGCGCTCTGGCCCTGGCAGGCTAAGCTCGTGCTGTAGGGTCGACTCAAGATCATCAGCCTGCAAATCAGCAATACTATTAAGCCCATCCTTGCCCGTCTCCAAGCCACGCAGTGCTTTTTGTAGCGACTCTTGGAATGTACGCCCAATAGCCATCACTTCACCCACAGACTTCATCTGTGTATTTAAACGATCATCCGCAGTCGGAAATTTTTCGAAGGTAAAGCGGGGTACTTTGGTGACGACATAATCAATACTGGGCTCAAATGAAGCCGGCATAGCACCTGCGGTAATATCATTACTCAACTCATCCAGGGTATAGCCCACTGCCAGCTTAGCGGCTATTTTAGCAATCGGAAAACCAGTCGCCTTAGAGGCAAGTGCTGAAGAGCGCGACACTCGGGGATTCATCTCAATAATGATCATGCGGCCCGTCTCTGGATGGATCGCAAACTGCACATTAGAGCCCCCCGTATCCACACCAATTTCACGCAGTACTGCCAAAGAGGCGTTACGCATAATCTGATACTCTTTATCGGTCAGCGTCTGCGCCGGTGCTACGGTAATCGAGTCGCCTGTATGCACACCCATCGGATCCAGGTTTTCGATGGAGCAGATGATGATGCAGTTATCTTTGTGATCACGCACCACCTCCATCTCGAACTCTTTCCAGCCGATAATGGACTCTTCAATGAGCAGCTCATTGGTCGGTGATAGGTCCAGCCCATGCTCACAAATTTGTAAAAACTCTTGTTTATTATAGGCAATACCGCCGCCGCTGCCGCCCAAGGTAAACGATGGCCGGATGATGGTCGGAAAACCAACAGTGGCCTGAACCTTAAGCGCCTCTTCCAGGTTATGCGCAACATCCGACTTGGGCATATCCAGACCGATTTTGACCATCGCTTTGCGAAACTTATCACGGTCTTCCGCCTTATCGATCGCCTCTTTTTTAGCGCCGATCAGCTCCACATCAAACTTAGCCAGCACCCCTTCACGATCAAGATCCAGCGCACAATTCAGTGAAGTTTGGCCGCCCATAGTGGGCAGCAACGCATCCGGGCGCTCTTTTTCGATGATTTTAGCAACCGTTTCCCAATGAATTGGCTCGATGTAAGTCGCATCAGCCGTGTCGGGGTCTGTCATGATGGTCGCTGGGTTGGAGTTCACCAGCACCACACGGTAACCCTCTTCACGCAACGCCTTACACGCTTGCACACCCGAATAGTCAAATTCACAGGCCTGACCGATAACAATCGGCCCTGCTCCAAGGATCATAATAGTGTTTAAATCGCTACGTTTTGGCATGGCTTGGCTCTTATTTGCTGTGCTGTTCAATCAGATCAATAAAGTGGTCAAAAAGAGGGGCCACATCATGGGGCCCCGGACTTGCCTCAGGATGACCCTGAAAACCGAATGCCGGACAATCGGTACGGTGTATTCCCTGCAACGAGCCATCAAAGAGTGAGCGATGAGTTGCCTTCAGATTAGCGGGAAGCGTCTCTTCATCCACAGCAAAACCATGATTTTGTGCCGTAATCATCACCCGCTTGCTGCTGTCATCTTGCACCGGGTGGTTACCCCCGTGGTGACCAAACTTCATTTTTACGCTTTTTGCACCACTGGCAAGCGCCAATAACTGATACCCCAAACAGATCCCAAAGGTTGGAATGCCTTTATCGAGAATAGCTTTGACCGACTCAATGGCATAGCCACAGGGTTCAGGATCACCCGGACCATTTGAGAGAAAAACACCGTCCGGATTAAGCGCCAAAACTTCCGCAGCGGTGGTTTTAGCAGGCACCACCGTCAATCGACAGCCTCGGGAGGCCAGCATCCGCAAAATATTACGTTTAACACCAAAGTCATACGCAACAACGTGATAGGCATGAATGTCTGGCGTAACAAAGCCGTCGCTCAACGTCCACTCGCCTTCGCGCCACTCACTGGCCGCGTCGCACGTCACCTCTTTTGCTAAATCCATCCCCTTCAAACCAGGGAATGCACTGGCTGCCGCAACAGCCTTTTTTTCATCAATCTGATCACCCACAACAATGCAGCCACCTTGCGCCCCTTTATCACGCAAAATGCGCGTCAAACGGCGCGTATCAATGCCAGCAATCGCAACCACCTGATGTTGACGCAGATATTCGTCGAGCGACATCTCACTGCGCCAGTTGCTTGCAAGTGCTGGCAAATCACGAATAACCAGGCCACTGGCGGCAACGCCACCGCTCTCCTCATCTTCGCTATTAACACCCACACTTCCAATATGTGGATAAGTTAGGGTAATGATCTGCTTTGCATAGGACGGATCAGTCAAGATCTCTTGATAGCCGGTTAACGAGGTATTAAACACCACCTCACCAACACTTTGTCCTTCAAAGCCAATCATCTCACCCCAAAACAGGGAGCCATCTTCTAATGCTAAAAGGGCCGGTTTTCTCAAGATAACCTCCGCTAGATGCACAAAAAGCGGATGATACCTAACAGGCTCATCCGCTCCTTGTATATTGCTTTTTTATATAGATCGTAAGTGTGCGATATTCTACGACAGAGTCCCCCTTCTTGTCCATCACCCGCCTTGTCCAATATGAAATGAGCCTCAAATAGCCCAAATTAGTTGGAAAGCAGCAAAATAAAAAGCAACCGCTGAGCCTGTGGGTACGGCTTACTGTTTTTTACTCCACTGCAAACCAATATCGTGCACATTATTTTACGCCACTCAGCAGACCCTAATCCCCCGATAGAAGCACGAGATGATGTAAAACCAATCGTTTGTGCAGCATACGGGTTTCTATCGGGGGATTAGGGCCTGAGATTGGGGTTGAAACAAACACTGTATACATATACAGTATCCATTCATATAAATAGAGTGAGAAAAACCATGGCCGTTATCGCAATGTGGCTTTGTGACAGGGACAATAGTATGTTCAATAGTAAAAAAGAAGCCGAAGCACACGACAAAATGCTTGAATTGGGTGAGCAGTTTACTGCCTTAATGGAAAAACAGATTTCAGGGATTGAGCCGAAACAAGCGGAAGCTTTTGGCATTCTTCTCGCCAAAAACAAAGATCTTATCGTGCGTGCATGCAAAGGTGACTGCGCAGCATTAGGTGAGATCACGCTGCAAAATGATGATGCAGCCGAGGCAAGCGCCAAAACGTAATCAACCGATTGGCGAGTCCACACCACCAACCGGGCCATCAATGTGATTAGCGCAAATTGAGCACATCCTGCATATCAAACAGGCCTTGCTCTTTTTTCATTAACCAGCCAGCGGCTCGCAGGGCACCTTTGGCAAACGTCATTCGGCTGGATGCCTTGTGGGTGATCTCGACGCGCTCTCCAATATCGGCAAACATTACCGTATGCTCACCAACAATATCGCCGGCGCGAATGGTTTCAAAACCAATTTCACCACGATCCCGCGCTCCGGTTTTTCCTTCACGCCCATAAACAGCGCACTGAGAGAGGTCGCGCCCCAGCGCATCGGCGACCACTTCACCCATACGCAAAGCGGTGCCTGAGGGTGCGTCTACCTTATGCCGGTGGTGCGCCTCAATGACCTCAATATCCACCTCGTTACCCATCACTTTTGCAGCAATATCCAGCAGCTTAAAACAGAGATTAACGCCAACACTCATGTTGGGAGCAAAAACAACACCAATGGACTCAGCAGCCGAAGCGATTCTCTGCTTCTGTTGCTCAGAAAACCCAGTAGTGCCAATAACAATACGCTTGCCAGCGGCCGCACAGATCTCTAGATGATTCAGTGTCGCATCAATTGTTGTAAAATCGATCAACACGTCAAAATCATCAACCACCTTGGCAAGGTCTTCTACAATGGCCACACTCAAACAACCAACGCCCGCCATTTCACCCGCATCAAGCGCCAGCAATGAACTCCCGGAGCGCTCTGTTGCTGCACCTAAAACAAGCTGCTCGCTCGCTTGGCACGCTTCAATTAACGTGCGCCCCATGCGCCCGGAGCACCCTGCAACTGCAACTCTTATCATCATCTTTTCATCCGAATATTCTGCTGTTAACTGTAAAACGCCTGAGAACCCGCTTTAGGGCTTCATCTCTTCAAAAAAGCGCTTCACCTGCCCCAACCAAGAGCTCGCCTTGGGGCTGTGTTTGCTATGGCTGCTATCGGTTTCAGATTCAAACTCCCGCAGCAGCTCTTTCTGTCGAGCGCTCAAATTAACCGGTGTCTCTACTTCGACCCGACAGAGCAAGTCACCGACTCCGCCACCACGAACGGACTTCACCCCTTTGCCGCGCATTCTAAACATGCGACCACTTTGAGTCTCTGCGGGAATTTTCAGTTTCACACGCCCATCAAGGGTCGGCACTTCAAGCTCACCCCCCAAAGTGGCGCTCACAAAGCTGATGGGCACCTCGCAGAAGATATCATTGCCATCACGCACAAAAATCGCGTGCTCTTTAACGCTAACCTGTACATATAGATCACCCGGCGGCGCGCCATGATCACCTATCTCACCCTCACCTGAAAGACGAATCCGGTCGCCATTATCAACACCAGCAGGCACCTTAACCGAGAGTTTTTTGTTTTTACGCACATGCCCTTTGCCATGGCAACTGCCGCAAGGATCCTTGATGCTCTGCCCAGAGCCGTTACAGTGTGGGCAAGTTTGCTGCAACGAGAAAAACCCCTGCTGCATCCGCACCTGACCATGACCGCCACAGGTGGTACAGGTCACAGGTGAGGTGCCTTTTTTTGCGCCACTACCGTTGCAGGTACCGCACTTCACATGGGTTGCCACCTCGATATTGATACTGGTGCCGTGCACTGCTTCTTCAAGTGTGAGCTCAAGATTGTAGCGCAAATCCGCACCACGACGTACCTGCTGGCCTCGACCACCGCCACCAAAAATATCGCCAAATACATCGCCAAATACATCACTAAAATTAGAGGCACCCGCCCCACCAGCGCCCATTGACGGATCAACACCCGCATGACCAAATTGATCGTAAGCGGAACGCTTTTGGGCATCGGCAAGTATCTCGTAGGCCTCTTTGGCCTCTTTGAATTTTTCTAATGCCTCTTCATTGTCCGGGTTCCGATCGGGGTGGTATTTGTGCGCGGCGCGGCGAAAAGCTTTTTTCAACTCAGGCCCGCTCACCGTCTTGGAGACAGCGAGCACTTCGTAATAATCACGTTTTGACATATTTCAAACCAGCAAAAATTTCACTATTCACCTGCCTTGTGAGTTCAGCCCTCGTTTCACTCAGAGAGGGCGTTAAACATCCACATTCAGGTATCCATATACGGTAACAGGCGCAAACGTTTTCACGCCCGCGCCCGCCCGCAACACCCTGTTACCTGTTAATTACTTTTTATCGTCTTTAACTTCTTCAAACTCAGCATCAACCACATTGTCGTCCTTGGCTTTTGTATTTGAGCTATCATCGCCCGCTGCAGGTTGATCGCCGCCTTCTGCGCCCGTTTGTTGCGCATAAACACGCTGCATCATTTCACCCGAGGCTTCGGTAAGCGCAGTGGTTTTGGCCTCAATAGTCTCTTTTTCATTGCCCTTCATCGCCTCTTCCAGCTCAGCAATGGCCGCGTCGATCTTCTCTTTTTCACCCGCTTCCATCTTATCTTCGCCCAGCTCACCCATGGACTTTTTGCAGGCATGGAGCATCTGATCTGCGGTGTTACGCACCATTACCAACTCATGAAACTTTTTATCCTCTTCTGCATGAGTTTCTGCATCACGCACCATCTTTTCAACTTCTTCATCCGAAAGGCCTGAAGAGGCTTTAATGACGATAGAGGTCTCTTTTCCGGTCGCCTTATCCTTAGCAGAGACATTCAAGATACCATTGGCATCGATATCAAGAGAGACTTCAACCTGCGGTACACCCCGTGGTGCAGGCGCGATATCACCCAAATCAAAACGACCCAGCGACTTGTTGGCAGATGCCATTTCACGCTCACCTTGTAGCACATGTACGGTAACCGCTGTCTGGTTATCTTCTGCGGTAGAGAAGGTCTGCGATGCCTTGGTAGGAATAGTTGTATTCTTCTCGATAAGCTTGGTCATAACACCACCCATGGTCTCAATACCCAGAGAGAGCGGCGTAACATCCAGCAGCAATACATCTTTAACTTCACCACCCAGCACTCCGCCTTGGATAGAGGCGCCCACTGCCACCGCTTCATCAGCATTCACATCTTTACGCGGCTCTTTGCCGAAGAAGTTTTGCACCGCTTCCTGAACCTTAGGCATACGGGTTTGACCACCCACCAAGATAACCTCATCCACATCAGAAGCCGAGAGGCCCGCATCTTTCAAGGCTGTCTTACAAGGCTCGATAGTACGTGTAATCAGCTCCTCTACCAGCCCTTCATACTTAGCGCGACTGACTTTCACATTCAGATGTTTGGGACCCGTTGCATCTGCGGTAATATAAGGCAGATTAACATCAGTCTGCTGTGCGGATGAAAGCTCAATTTTCGCCTTCTCAGCCGCCTCTTTCAGACGCTGCAACGCCAAGGGGTCATTGTGCAGATCGATACCACTCTCTTTTTTGAACTCCTCAGCCAGGAACTCAATCAGGCGTGAGTCAAAATCCTCACCGCCCAAGAAAGTATCACCATTGGTGGAGAGCACTTCAATCTGGTGCTCACCTTCAATCTCTGCAATCTCGATAATTGACACATCGAAGGTACCGCCACCCAGGTCATATACTGCAATCTTGCGATCGCCACCTTTCTTATCCATGCCATAAGCCAGTGCCGCAGCCGTTGGCTCGTTAATAATACGCTTAACTTCCAAACCGGCGATTTTACCCGCATCCTTGGTTGCCTGGCGTTGTGAGTCGTTAAAATAGGCCGGAACAGTAATAACAGCTTCTTTAACCTCCTCACCCAAATAATCTTCTGCGGTCTTCTTCATCTTCATCAAGATACGAGCAGAAACTTCGGGTGCAGACATCTTCTTGCCATTCACATCAACCCATGCATCGCCGTTGTCGGCTTCAATGATGGAGTAAGGAACCATTTTGATATCTTTTTGTACTTCTTTGTCTTTAAAGCGACGGCCAATCAGACGCTTGATAGCAAACAGTGTATTTTTTGGATTGGTTACCGCTTGGCGTTTTGCTGACTGACCCACCAGCACCTCGCCATCATCAGCATACGCCACAACGGAAGGCGTGGTGCGATCACCCTCAGCATTCTCAATTACACGAGGCTTGCCATCCTCCATTACAGATACACATGAATTTGTGGTACCCAAATCTATACCGATAATTTTTCCCATTGTCTCTCTCCAATTCTTTAATGCTTGTTACCAACCGACTGATATCGATTGTATTAATTCGTTACCTGATACCCTTGATGGGGGTAGTGAAATTAAATTTCAAGGTATATTTATGCTTGCTCATCTATTTTTCCGCCCACCGGATCTTCAGCTGCCACGGCAGCCTTAGCAACCACAACACGAGCGGGGCGAATCAAGCGATCATTCAGCGCATAACCCTTTTGAAAAACCACCATCACGCTATTAGGCGCATGCTCTGTACTCTCTTGCATACTCATCGCTTCATGCAGCTGAGGGTTAAAGAGTTCACCTTCCGGATTAATCTGTTGCACACCATTTTTCTGTAATGCATCCAGAAACATTTTCAAAGTCATCTCATTGCCTTCACGCAATTTGACAACACTTTCATCGCTACCCGTTGCGGCTTGCAGGCTCATATCTAGGCTATCCAGCACCGGAATCAGTGAGTCGACAAACTTGTCCAGGGCAAACTTGCGTGCCTTTGCAACATCTTGGTCGGCGCGGCGTTTAAGGTTTTCTGCCTCTGCTTTAGTGCGCAATGCCAGCTCATAATGATTATTGGCCTTCTCTTCAGCTGCCAATAACGCCTGCTGTAAACCGGCAACATCGAGGTCATTCGTTTCGGCCTCAGAAGGATCTGAATCCATCGACGGCTCAATCACACCCTCAATACTCTCCGGCTGTTCATCTGTATGTTTCTTCTTATTTGACATGTTTGACTCCGACAATTGTGTTTGCGCGACACCATAGCGGTATCATCTGACGAACTATGCTGCAGAAAATATAAGGGCAAATTTTACAAATTCAACACTTCCGCACATTTTTTCTGCACTTTTTATGAATAATTCAATCAACGCTTCCCGCCTCAACCCCTCAAGAGCATTCAAAATAGGAAACGTCAGAAACCATTTAACCCAACTCACAATGGTGCTAACCTTCACTACTCATTTAAGGAGTCATTGGGCATCCTTAACATCAAAAGCAGTTCAAATTAATGGAGGCGGCGGCTGTGGAAAACACCTTCAACACCATCGGCCTGATCGGCAAATACAATGACCAGCACGGTGGCGACACGCTCATTGCCGTTGGCAACTACCTGCTAAGCCGTGGCTGCCGCGTACTGGTAGACCAAGGCTCGGCCCCTGATATCAGCGGCACTGAATTTGAGACTGTTGATCGCGCCACCATCGGAAGTGAGTGTGACCTGGTTATTGTTGTGGGCGGTGATGGCACGCTACTCAATGCCGCACGCTCGCTCAACGCAGCTGACGTGCCCATTTTGGGGGTTAATCTCGGTCGTCTTGGCTTTCTGGTCGATGTATCCAAAGAGCACATTGATGAGACCCTTGATGAAGTTTTGAGTGGTCAATTTGTTGAAGAGAGCCGCTTTCTACTGCACACCACCATTGAGCGCGGGGGGGAAATACTCTCCGAAAACAACGCCTTCAATGACGTGGTTATTCACAAATCACATGTTGCACGAATGATTGAACTGGAGTGCTCCGTTGATCAAAAATTCCTCTCCATCATGCGTGCAGATGGGCTGGTGATTGCAACACCAACCGGCTCAACCGCTTATGCGCTTTCGAGCGGCGGCCCCATATTGCACCCCTCATTAAACGCCATGGCGCTGGTGCCTATTTGCCCGCACACACTGAGCAACCGCCCGCTGGTGGTCTCTGGCGACAGCCTTATTATGGTTAGGGTATGCGATCACGAAAAATCTGAGGTGTTAATCACCTGTGACGGACAGATCAGCCTCAGCTTACAGATAGGCGATGTGCTGCGGATCAAAAAAACTGAGCACCCCGTTCGCCTGATACACCCCGAACTGTACGATTTTTTTGATATACTTCGTGCCAAGCTACACTGGGGCGAGCGCCCCAGTTAATTCTAGGAGGCTGCCGGACTAAGGTGATCGTAGCGAGGGAAAGCCATTTTGAGTCCATTTTTTTGATCGTTTGAGGCGAATATTGGGCATATTCAACGAAAAAGATCGTAAAAATGGGCCTGAATGGCTTTTCCGCAGTAGATTCACCCTAAGTCCAGCAGCCGCCTAGGGCACCTCAAAATTAATAGAGATACCCTCCAATCAACTTCCTTATACAGAGCCTTAATGTTAAGCCATATTCAGATCCGAAACTTCGCCATCGTTGATCTTCTAGAGCTCGATCTCGCCCCCGGCATGAGCTGCCTTACCGGCGAGACGGGAGCAGGCAAGTCCATCATATTGGATGCCCTGAGCCTTGCGTTGGGAGATCGCGCCGAAAGCGGCGTGGTTCGCCACGGCTGTGACCGTGCCGAAATCAGTGCCAACTTTGATCTTCGCAACGAACCCGCAGCCCAACAGTGGCTACTCGACCACGAGTTGGAGATGGAGGGCGAGTGCATTATCCGCCGCACCCTGACCAAAGAGGGTCGTTCAAAAGGCTACATTAATGGTCGCCCACAACCCTTGGCCACCTTGCGAGAGCTAGGTGAGATGCTGGTGGACATTCATGGGCAACATGCACACCAAGCACTGCTGCGCCGCGAGCAGCAACGCGACACACTGGATCAATATGCGGGTAACAACACGCTACTCAAAAAGATCGACCACGCTTATCGTCACTGGTCACAACTCACTCAAGAACTGGAGAGGTTGCGTAACGACAAACAGGAGCGCGATGCAAAACTCGAACTACTGCGCTATCAGGCCCGCGAACTCGAAAACCTCAACCCCCAGCCAGATGAGCTTGAACAGCTGGACAAAGAGCACCAGCGCCTCGCCCACGCCCATCGTCTATTAGAGTCGAGTCAGCAGGCATTGCACCAGCTACAGGGTGATGAGCAAGCTGCGCTCACCACGCAACTCCAACGCATCACCCATGAGTTGAACGAGCTGCAAACCATCGACCATAGGCTCCAACCCATCTGTGAAATGCTTGACAGCGCCACCATTCAAATGGACGAAGCCGCAACCGAGCTGCGCCACTATCAAGAGCGCATCGAAATAGATCCACAACAACTGCAACAGCTAGAAGCCAGACTGGGCGAACTTCATGAGATGGCACGCAAACACAACTGCCAACCACAACAGCTTGCTGAACGGCTACACCAATTACAACAGCAACTGAGTGACATCGAAACGGCAGAGGTAAAGTATGGTTCACTCGAAGAGGAGATAGCCACCGCCACCGCACACTACCGCACTCTAGCAGAGCAGCTCACCCTGGTGCGCCAAAAAGCCGCCAAAAAACTGGAAAAAGCGGTCACCAAAAACCTACAACGCCTCTCAATGAACGGCAGCCGCTTTGAAATCGCCATGACCCCGCACCACGAGCCATCCCCACAGGGTCAAGAGCGCGTTGAATTTCTAATCTGCACCAACCCGGGCCAACCCGCACAGCCCATGAATAAAATAGCCTCCGGCGGCGAACTCTCACGCATCAGCCTCGCCATTCAAGTGGTGGCCAGTCGCGCACATGGCATCACCACCGTAATATTTGATGAGGTGGATGTGGGGATCGGCGGCGGTACAGCGGAAATTGTCGGGCAGATGTTGCGGGCATTGGGGGAGTCACGACAAGTGCTCTGCATCACCCACCAACCACAAGTGGCCGCGCAAGGGAACCAACACCTGCAAGTGTGCAAAAAAGCGGGTAAAAGCAGCACCACTACCACCCTTGTG
Organism: Gammaproteobacteria bacterium; assembly: GCA_021647245.1. Classification (NCBI taxonomy): domain Bacteria; kingdom Pseudomonadati; phylum Pseudomonadota; class Gammaproteobacteria; species Gammaproteobacteria bacterium. Next base: position 6,229 of record JAKIVC010000007.1, on the reverse strand, counting down.
GAGCTAGATCAGCATGCCCGCATCGATGAACTGGCCAGAATGCTCGGTGGCATCACCATTACCGAACAGACTCGGGTTCACGCTCGTGAAATGCTGTTATCAGGCCAACCGCGTTAACCCTACGGGAGACCTGCTTACTGAATTGCTACCGGTTACCAGCGCGCCTCCAGCAGCAGTGAATTACCACTGCGGGTCATATCAACCTTATTTAAAAAGCTCATCCCCAAAAGGGCCTTCTCTGGGAATCGTTTATTATCCAGCACAACCGCCACCACATCATAAACAACAAGGCTACCGACCTGAACCTTGTTCAACCTCACACGGTAACCCCACTCCCTCTTAGAGGCCGTACTCAACATCACCTTGGTGCCCAAGCGTCGGTAATCAATTCCCAAACGGCGGGCATCGCGGGAGTTCAAGGCAATGGATGTCGCACCGGTATCCACCATAAAATCAATCGGGATGCCATTAACACTCCCCTTTGTGCGATACATGCCCAGGCTATCCGCATATAAACGCAACGCCTTAGGCTCTGGGGAGGAGAAGCGGCTGCTTATGGAGCGACGCTCCCCAAGAAGATAGTGCCCCTGTTCACCAGCCACCTCTAGCGTCACCCGCTCACCCTTGATGGAGATCAGCTTTATACCGTTATGCAGCTCACCCTGGGCCAGAGTCAAACGACTCCCCTCATATTGCACCACAACCTTACTGCCCAAAATAGCCTGCACCTCAGGAGCCGAAGCCCAACCCATAACGGGCAAAAAAAGAGATAACCAAAGCAGCTTCCACATCGCGTTTATTTTCCAGTTATTGACCGCTCACCAGTCGTAGATGAGCCGTTTTATCGATAGCGTGAATACGATCAAACCCATCTTCAAAGCTCACTGCCCAAGCATGTTTTTCACTATACTCAAAGTGATCTGAACTCCAGTAACGCCCTTTCCGAGTATTAGAAAAATAGCGTATATCAATACTGGGAATCGAGTCCAGATAGGCATGATCCACCAGCTGCAACAGCTCTAGCCGCTTGGGTACACGCCAATCATCGCGCCCACACAGCTTAGCCTGATTAACCCTCTCTAGGTAAGCCTCAACACGGCAATCCTCGCCATCACAGCGACCACCCTCACCCAACTGTACATACTCATATTCGGCATTACGCAGCTTTCCCTGACTCTTTGTCTCCCACAACAAGCCCGTTTCCCGATCCAGAATACAACTCCAACGACTCTCTTGTGGCAACTGCCAGTCACCCTTCTGGCCCACCTTAACGTAGCGATCAGTCTCCGGTAGCTGAGCAACATCCCTCGCCTCTGCCGCACTTAAAATCCGCTGCGTCGTCACATCTTCAACCACCGTGACTCTTTTCGGAATCACTTCAATCACCGCCACAGGAGCAACCATCGCCACCTGTACCGGGGCCGCTGGTTCACTCACAACTTGAACCGCTCGCTCTTTCTGCTCAACCACCTGCTGCAACACCTGCTTCGAGCTCACCTGCGCGGGCAGTGCCAAAACAGCAGCAGAGCGTGGAGTCGGCTTAACCTCCGCAGCCACAACCACGGCTTTCTCAGTAGCAGCCTCCACCACCGCAGCAGGCTCCGTCGTTACATCGTCAGCGGCCGCCAAAGTAGATGACTCTGGCGATGTAGCCGGTGGCTCAGAACACCCCAACAACAAAATAGCTAGCGCAGCTACACATAAAAACCTATTCATTATCCCCCCAATAAATAATTTTTCAGAGCCAGTATCGCACATAGAACCGCTTAGTCGCTTGCTGAAAAGCTCACAAAGAGCCACCCCCCATTGGCTCGTTCGTCACTTACCCGTATCATGAGCACTCTGCGCAAGTAGGGTGCAAGATAAAAAAGAGCTAAAACCTGGCGGAATTGTGGCGGCAAATGAACAAAGCAGCGCTCTCGTTATGGTAAAACCCAGCAAGAGCTACCACGCTTCGCCAATATTACACGCATCAGGAGCCAATAAAATGCAGCGTAATTCATCCATTGAGGAGTCATTACAACAACACTTTGGCTTCGACCACTTTAATGAAGGCCAGCGTGAAGTCATCGAATCTTTATTAGAGGGCCACTCCGCGCTGGCGCTGTTTCCAACCGGTGGAGGGAAATCACTCTGCTATCAACTGCCCGCACTACTACTACCGGGGCTGACACTCGTGGTCTCCCCATTAATTGCATTAATGAAAGATCAGATTGATGCTTTATTAAAACGAAACATTGTAGCCGCCCGCCTCGACTCCAGCTTAAGCACCGACGAATATCACGAGGTGCTCAATCAGGCACGCTCAGGGAAGCTGCGCCTGCTTTATGTCGCACCCGAACGCTTCAATAACGAGCGTTTTCGGGCCACCATTGAACAGCTGCCTATTTCGCTGCTAGCGATTGATGAAGCACACTGCATCTCCGAATGGGGGCACAACTTCCGGCCTGACTACCTAAAACTACCTGAATTCTCCAAGCGCTGCGGTGCTGAGCGCGTACTCACATTAACCGCAACCGCCACACCAAAAGTGAAAGAAGATATCTGCCGTGCTTTTGATATCACCTCAAACCATGCCATCTGCACCGGCTTTTATCGCCCTAATTTAACCGTACTCACCACCGCAGTCACCCATGAAAAACGAGACCAACAACTTTTAACTCGCCTGCAAAACCAGCCCAGCGGCCCCACCATTATATACGTCACCTTGCAACACACCGCAGAAGAGGTCGCCGCGCAGCTGGCAGATGCAGGTTTACCCGCTCGGGCCTATCACGCGGGTATGAAGAGCGAACAGCGTAGCAATACACAAGATTGGTTTATGAACTCTGATAACGGCATCGTCGTCGCCACCATCGCTTTTGGTATGGGTGTAGATAAATCAAATATTCGCTATGTCTACCACTATAACCTGCCTAAAAGCCTCGAAAACTTTGCCCAGGAAATGGGTCGCGCCGGCCGTGATGGCGACACTTCCATTTGTGAAACCTTGGTTTGTGCAGATGATTTGAATGTTCTCGAAAACTTCATTTATGGCGACACACCCTCTTTAGGGTCACTAAAAAGCCTGACCGCTGAACTATTTTCATATGAAAGTGAATTCAGCGTCAGCCAATACAGCCTCTCATCAACACATGACATTCGCCCATTAGTGCTGCGTACCCTGCTAACTTACCTAGAGCTGGATGGCTACCTAAAAGGCGGAACACCCTTCTACGCCACGTACCAATTTAAACCCTTACAGAACTCTCATAACATTCTCAACCGCTTCGAAGGCGAACGCCGAACGTTTATTGCCAATATTTTTAGGCAGGCAAAAAAGGCAAAAATATGGTTCAACATTGACCTTGAACAAACAGCCGCTACCATCAACACAACCCGAGACCGCATCATTCGCGCACTAGACTATTTGAGCGAACAAAATCTACTGGAAGTCAAAGTATCCGGCCTGCGCAATCGCTATCAAAAAATCAAAGACCCCGAGAGCACTGAGGCACTGGCAATAGAGCTGCATCAACGCGCCCTACAACGCGAAAACAGTGAAATCAAACGCTTGCAGCAAGTGCTTGAACTGGCCCACTATCAAGAGTGTCAGGTCAACTTCCTGGCCACTTATTTTGGTGACCCGCGAAACCAGCCCTGTGGCCACTGCTCCTGGTGCTTAAAAGGAAAAACCGCCGAAGAGATACCGCATTCCGCCATCGCCATTGATAAAAACACCTGGCAACAAGCCTTGAATCTACAGACTGAAACACCGCTACTGCATGACCCACATACGTTAGCCCGCTTTCTATGCGGCATCACCTCACCCAAATTGAGCCGCGCCAAACTCACAAAACACCCACTATTTGGTGCGCTGGCAGAGGTACCTTTTCAGCAACTGCTGGCTCATGCGGGTTCTGAATAAAATAACATCCGGAAAATAACTCAACTGCCCCTCGCCACATACAACCTGAACCTAGGAGGCTGTCGGACTTAGGTGATCGTAGCGAGGGAAAGCCATTTTGAGTCCATTTTTTTGATCGTTTGAGGCGAATATTGGGCATATTCAACGAAAATGATCGGATAAATGGGCCGAGATGACTTTTCCGCAGTCGATTCACCCTCAGTCCGACAGCCTCCTAGGCTCACCTGCGGCGGATATTATCGCGCAGTCGCCACTGACCGCCAATGCGACGCATCAACTTGAAGCACTACAAACGCAAATACCCGATAGCGAAGCACGTATGTTGGCTGACCTTTGGTTAGCTTATGATGTCGCCGCTGGCGAGATAGAGCCGGTTGACCCAAGACCGACAGCGAGCAATCCATGTAAGCAATAAACACATTAGTCGCACCCGCAAGTTCGGCGGCTATTTTTTATTTTGCTGTGGAGTCAAGCACTTGTGCAGCATACCTGTTTCTATCTGGGGATTAGGGGGCAATATGATACTTGCCCCTTCTATTCATTTTCACTCATCGGCTTTCCCACTCTCAAAAAAAGGCCGGGCAACCGATTAGGCTGCCCGGCCACCACAACGGTTAAACGTTATTTTACTACAATCGTCACCACTGCGGAGACTACGGGCGGCTGGTGTGGCGCATGGTCTTTGTCACCGAGAATCAGCTGCAAGGTATGCTTTCCAGCGGCGAGTTCCAGTGTGGTTTCTGTCTGTCCACCACCAAAATGTTTTACCTCTTTGCCCATGCGCTTGTCCATCGCCGGCAGTTTTTTACCATCAACCAGCAGATGATGATGACCCGTATTCTTTTTTTCGGTGCCCGCAGGAGCAACACCCATGCCGCTCAGGCCAAATACCACCTTCACTGGCGAGGTGACCACTTCACCATTCGCTGGTGAAACGATGTAAACCACAGCACCTTCTGCCGACGGTGTTTTATCACTTGCCAACGCATTAAATGAGATTAATGCCGCCATACAAATCACCGCTGTTTTTAAAAGTTTCACCACGTTCTCCCTGTAGAAAATAAGGTTAAATAGTCGAATTAAATATAAGGTCGCCTACTCTACCACAACCTGCTGCCCATCAAATTCCACAATTTCCCCAAAAGGGGGCAAATACAATATTGCCTTTTATTGTATGACTTACGCTGATCGCCTTCACTCTCCATGGCGATCAGCGTGCGTATTATCATGTTATGAATCGAGTCCGGTTTTCTCATGCACTGCTCTTTTAATTCGCAGTGTCGACAGTCGCTTATGCGGCCTTCAAAAAAGATTTTGTCGTTACCCTGTTTGTCTTTTTTTCATTCTTTAACCACATGACTTTGCCTGCGGGGCATTCGCAACACTTCTCTTCGCTGTTAAAGAAGCAGAAGGGGTCTAAACAACAAACCATTAACTCATTATGTACAGACTTGGTCGAGTAGATGGGTTCCTCTAGCTTTATCAGGATCATGATGGCCATCACACGGCCGATTTCCTGCTTCTACCATTGTTACCACACCCCTCTCAGAACCGTGCTTGCGCTATTTACGCACACGGCTCCTCGACAACACACTTCACTTCAAAAGGACAATAGATTTACCATAATTCGAGGTTTGGGTAATGGAAACAACTTAAGCAATTTATTGAACTTCTCCCAGATATAACAGCCTCGTTTTCCTCGGCGATTTAGCCATTTCAACAAGGTGAGTAATACCTGATAAGCAAAGTTTTTGATGCTTTTGTAGTTATCCGTTACACCATAGTAGGCAAAATGGCCTCGCAATTTTGCGGCTGTTTGTTTCAGGATGTCTGCGGTCGAGCGTACTCTATTCGCCTTCAACCACTCTTTATACCCCTTCAACTTTGCCGTAAAACGCTGGCTTATCGTTTTCCGTTTCATCCGAAAGTACCTTCCATTTCGACTGCTTGAGCAATAATGGGTAAAACCCAAAAAATCAAACGTAGCGGCTCTTTCTCCTCTGGCTTTTGCTTTTGATTGCGCAAATATTCCAAATTCGAGCTGCTTGGTCTTTTCTGGCGCAACTTCTAAATGAAATTTACTTAAACGATCTTCCATCTCTTGCATAAAGCATTTTGCTTCTACCTCGTTTTGGAAGCAGGCAACATAATCATCCGCATAACGAATCAGTCGGGCATAGCCTCGGCAGTTTCGCTTAACACGCTTCTCAAACCAAAGATCCAGTACATAGTGTAGATAGATATTCGCCAGCAAGGGTGAAATGACGCCGCCTTGCGGGGTGCCCTTTTCGCTGCCTTTGTAATGCCCGTCTTCCTGTATGC
>JAKIVC010000006.1 GCA_021647245.1 Gammaproteobacteria bacterium | reverse complement strand
CCATTCAGGCCCATTTCTCCGATCATTTTCGTTGAATATGCTCAACATTCGCCTCAAACGATCAAAAAAATGGACTCAAAATGGCTTTCCCTCGCTACGATCACCTAAGCCCGACAGCCTCCTAGCAATTCAATAGAGGTACTCTAAATGTATAAACCCAAGCGCATTCAAGCCTAAAAACTATGAATTGTTCAGGAGCATCCGAAATGCACCGAAAAGAAATACCAACACACTAAGCCCCTATTTTTAGACTTTATCTAAATGACGGCGCACGAAGTATAACACCGTAGCTGCATCGTGCAAATCCCTCTAATAAAGTAGCCTTACCTCCCGATACACAGTGCATAAAACAGACAAAGGGAGCTTGAGCTCCCTTTGTCTGTTTTATGCACTGTAAGAAATGGCCTAGCTCTTTTTCTCTTCTGAAGCAGGTGCTACCGGTAACAGCTCTGCACGAATAGCCGTCTCGATCGTCGCGGCAATTTTTGGGTTTTCCTTCAAGAAGTTGCGCACATTATCCTTCCCTTGGCCAATACGATTACCGTTGTAGCTATACCAAGCACCCGCCTTATCAACCAAGCCGAGTTTAACACCCAGGTCAATAATTTCACCTTGGCGTGAGATCCCATGCCCATACATAATTTCAAATTCAGCTTGCTTAAAAGGGGGGGCCACTTTATTTTTGACTACTTTTACGCGAGTCTCGTTACCCACCACTTCGTCGCCCTTCTTAATCGCGCCAATACGGCGGATATCCAAACGAACAGATGAGTAGAACTTCAACGCATTGCCACCCGTGGTGGTCTCAGGGTTACCAAACATCACGCCAATTTTCATACGAATCTGATTAATAAAAATAACCAGTGTATTAGAGCGTTTAATATTAGCCGTTAACTTACGCAGTGCCTGTGACATTAATCGCGCTTGCAAGCCAACATGTGTATCGCCCATATCACCTTCAATTTCTGCTTTTGGAGTCAAAGCAGCCACCGAGTCGACCACAACCACATCCACCGCTGCCGAACGCACCAACATATCTGTTATCTCCAGCGCCTGCTCACCTGTATCTGGCTGTGATACCAGCAGTTCATCCACATTGACCCCGATTTTTTCGGCATACTGGGGATCCAATGCATGCTCTGCATCAACAAAAGCACAGGTACCACCCGCTTTTTGTGCCTCGGCAATCACCTGCAACGTCAGTGTCGTTTTACCCGATGATTCTGGGCCATAAATTTCAACCACTCGCCCTTTGGGTAGACCACCGATACCCAGCGCAACATCCAGCGTCAGTGAGCCCGTCGATATTACCCCAATATCCCGCAGTGCACTGGTATCACCCATACGCATAACGGATCCCTTACCAAATTGCTTCTCAATTTGACTCAAAGCCGCTTGCAGCGCTTTCTGTTTATTTGCATCCACGAGAGTCTCTCCTGACGAGTATCTTTAGTTTTTGTTAGCCACCACCCAGAGGGGTTCCGAAGAGTTCATGATAATAGATATTATTCGGAAAACACTAAAGCAATGCCTGCTTGAAATGAATTATACACAACATGTACATTTATACACTATTTTTTCATCCTTCGACAACATCAGCAGGCTCATCCAAAATGCGCAGCACCCCCTGCAGGGCGTAAGCAATGGATTGCTCGCGAACAGCTTCACGCTCACCACTAAACTGTTTCACTTCGGATCGCAGTTCATCCTCTCCATAACTCCAGGCAAAACAGACTGTTCCCACAGGTTTATCTGCCGTGGCACCACTTGGGCCGGCGATACCACTAATTGCCAGTGTCAATTTAGCATCGCTATTTTGTCGAGCACCCAGCGCCATTTCGAGCACCACGGGTTCACTCACCGCACCATATTTAGCCAGCGTTTGCCCAGAGACACCCAACATCTCTTGTTTAGCCTGATTAGTGTAGGTTACAAAGCCACGGTCAAACCACGCTGAACTACCCGAAATCGCAGTAATAGCATAAGCGACACCGCCTCCCGTGCAGGACTCCGCAGCCGCCATCATTACGCCACGCACTTTTAGCGCATGCCCCACTTTCTTTGCCAAAATACACTTGTTCATCAAGGAACCTCTTGTACTGATTCGCTTCGAGTAATAGAGTTACGACCCAACTCTAGCAACCTTTGTGTGGTGGAATGAATAACAATACAAAACAGCGACTCACCCTTACCCTTCTTATGCTACTGGCAACCCATCTTGCTGTGGCCGGTTGTGATGACCCACCGCAAGCGGGCGTTAATTGGATGGACTGCGATCACAGTGGCCGTGATTTAGCTGAAGCTGATCTCAGTGAGGCCCTGCTACTCAACAGTAACCTGAAGAACAGCAGCCTTGCTGATGCCGATCTTACGGGCGCAGACCTTGATCGCGCCGATCTAAGTGGCAGCAACCTAAGCAATGCGGCTATGCGTCGCACCCATGCTGTACGCGCTGATTTCACTGGCGCCAATCTGAGCGGAGCCAAACTACAGAGAGCACGACTTGATCGGGCTGTTTTAAAAAAGGCCAATTTAGAAAATGCTCGCCTGCAAAAGGCGCGCCTCTACAGTGCCAACCTTAGCCAAGCCACACTCAGCGGTGCAAACCTAACAGAAGCCAATCTAGAACAAGCCAACCTGAAGAGAGCCAAGCTAAATAACAGCCAAGCAAAGCTTGCCAACTTCAGCAAGGCCAAGCTAGACGGCGCCGATCTCAGCCACGGTAATTTCACCAAAGCCAAGTTCCAAGGCGCCTCACTCATGGACGCCAACCTGACCGGTGCAAATTTAACTGGCGCTGACTTCAGCACGGCTGACCTAAGCGATGTCACCCTCGACAATGCGATACTTGGCAACGCCATCTGGCCGAACCGAAAGCGCTGTAAACCGCAATCTGTAGGTGAGTGCTTGTAGGTCACATCCGGAGGGCTTTTAACAACCTGCTCGAGTACTCAAGAAACCCCTGAATGACTCTGGATGAGGTTTTATGACTTGCTCAGAGCCTCTTCAACTACTCATAGAGCTTTACCTTCATCAGCTTCAAGCCCCTACGAATATCAACAGAAGCATCCATCACCATACGGATTGCCTTGGGATAATTCCCAGCATCAGCCGTAATTTGTGCCTGCTCAGCCTTCCACAAGCCTTCATCCACCTTTCGGGTGATCAACATCAGTTGCATTTTATTGGGTTTTTTCATCTCAATGGCTACAGGGATGAGTTCTTCATAACTGCGAAAACGCCCTACCTCATATTGATACTCACGCGCCGGCGTGCTGACATCAACAGGGTAGGTAACCGTCTGATTATCCAACATCTCCAGGGTAGCAAGGTCTACCAGCATTCGAGCTTGTCGCAAATGCCGGTTAGCCTCTTGATAGTTGTTATCAGCTACTTCACCAACCGCCAGCTGTTCAAGTTGATAAACCGCCTCCATATCAAAGTTAATATGTTGACTGGTTTCAGCCACTCGCTGGTAGGCATTTGTATGAAGCTCCTTAGCGTGAGCCAAGCCTTTAACCATACTGGAGTGGGATGTCTCCGCAAGAGCGCGTTGATGCTCACTAGGCACCAGAGTTGAGGCAATTGCCATGCTGCGATAGCACTGATTGACTAAATCATCAGCCTCCAGCAGCGCGCCATTAGCGAGCGCTTGCTGTGCAGCATCAGCCTGTGCATGCGCCTGCTCCAACAACATGGTTGCCTGCTCGTGATGACTATTAGCGATTCGTTTAGCGAGGCCCATATTAAAAAGACGATGGGCATACTCCACCTTGATACGTACTTCGCTTTCGCTCAAAGGAATATCTGTCAGGGTATTTAATTGAACTTCAGCGGGTAGTTCTGAAATATTTTTGCTGGGTTCTGCTGCAATAGCCGGAGCTAACAACACAAGCCATGCCAGACTCAGCAACAAAAAACATCGGCTATCTCTCATTTTAAATCCTTTCCATACCCTGAAATATCCACAGGTTTTTTGAAAAACCACAGTGTGATAAACCATCACGCGGACAGGGTAACATAACACTCTAATGCTTGAAAAAATCTGATGAATCGATGATACCCAACCCTCCGTTAGCACCCTTTTTTTCACGTTAGTTTGATGCTGGGCATAGACTATGCCGCACCAATTTATTAAGATGCTTCAATATTGGTGCAACTAGCCGATAAAGAGGGAACAAGGTTGCGGCTAATTATGCCAAAAAAAAATGGAACAAGATGAACTTAAAAGACTCTCTAAAATTTCATATGCCCTTGGGTGGAAAGCGCCTACTACTGCTCTCCGCTGCAATTGTAGCAGCCTTCGGGCTGTCGCAAGCTTTGGCGACGGTCGGGATCATAGCTGATCCCGTCATTGGCCTTAATGATCCGATCATGGGCTCGAAGCACGATTTTACTGGCCTTAATGAGCGTGCCGGGGTTAATGCAATGCCAGGGGTTGCCTTCTCTGATTACGGAAACCCATGCGTCTACTGCCATTTACCACCGGAAGAGGCCGATACTGACAGTGAGTTATTGGGAGGCATTGCTGGCTGGAATCGTTTTGCACCCTCAGTAGATCAATACACTCCCTATACATCACCCAGCCTTGACGCACCACTGCGCACTCCATCCAGCATTAGCCTGCTCTGTCTCTCGTGTCATGATGGCACTATGGCGATGGATATGGTGCTATTCAAACCCGGCAGCTTCAGAAGCGAAGATGATACCGCGCTACACATGCGGATGAACGGCTCAGAAGATCTGGACAGCTGTGGCCGATGTCATAACGGCATCGCAGCGCACGACATCTCCCCAAAAGTAATGGGTACAGACCTTTCAGATGATCACCCGATATCCATCCAGTATGGGGGCCTCAACTGGCGTGACCGTGATTTCAATCTCCCCTTGCAAACAACCGGCTTCAGTAATGGCGTTCGCCTTTACGATGGAAATATAGAGTGCGCATCCTGTCACGATGTACACAATTCAACCAACGAACTTCTACTAACGGTAAGAAGAGAAATTTTATGCAACACTTGCCACGCAAAATAATAACAACAACTATTGCGCTTTCACTACTATTTGCCACAGCCGCCCTAACGGGCTGCTCCGGCGAGACACGACCAGAGTTCAAGCCGCCGCAATACCCTCCAGAGGACCCCCGATTTGTATATGAGCGGACTATCTACAGCGGTGCCAGTATTAAAGATGTAACGGCCGCAATGAAATTCAAATTTCTGGCAACCGGCACCACTGAAAGCGAAACCGGGCTGGGAAAACCCTTTGATATCGCGGTAAGAAAGGGGAAGATATATGTCAGTGACACCGTTCAGCGCGCCGTCATTTTATTCGATGTCCCCAGGGGGAAAACCTCTTTTATCGGTGTAAAAGAGGGGCCCGGCGCACTCATGAAGCCACTGGGTATCGACATTGATGCTGATGGCAATCTTTATGTTGCCGACATCACCGACAAAAGTATAAAAGTTTACGATGAAGAGGGTGAATACCTGCGCAAGCTGGAAGGACGAACTCTCTTTGACCGACCATCCGGTGTCGCCATCAGCCCAGATGGAAAAACCCTCTATGTCATCGATAGCGGGGGAATCAGCAGCACCCGCCATCACCTGTATGTAATCGATGCGGAGACATTTGAAGTCAAAAGGGTTGTTGGAAAGCGAGGCAAAGAGCCGGGTAATTTCAACCTACCCATTCAGGTCAGTACTGCGCCAGATGGAACAGTTTACGTTGTAGATGGTGGCAACTTCCGCGTCCAGTCTTTCACTGCAGAGGGTGATTTTAAATCAACATTCGGCGTTGCCGGACGTTTCAGCGGTAACTTTTCACGACCAAAAGGGATCGCGACAGACAAAGATAATAATGTTTATGTTGGCGACTCAGCATTTGGTAATTTTCAGATATTCAACCCCAAGGGTGAACTGCTTCTATTCATCGGCAGACGTAGTAACGACGGCAGACCGGGCACCTTCATGCTCCCTTCTGGATTAGAGGTTGATGAGGATGGTCGCATCTATTATGCAGATCAATTCTTCCGAAAGATTGATATATTCAGGCCAACCTCAATCACATCACAAGATGGCTATTTAGGCGTAAAATATAGAAACAAAATCCGCAAAGAGATGGAAGAGCAGCAGTAGTATAGTCGCAGATTAGCCCTCAGGATGAGGGCTAACTCACCTTAATCCCACCCCTAATCCCTATCTCTATCAGAGCAGATTCAATTCGGTGCATAGAGAAGCGAAAATCACCCCTCCTTTACCTTCAACACCATCACCTCTATTTGATTATCCAGCAGGCGGTTACGGATTTTATCTAGGGATTTGTTGTTATCGAAAGGACCCACACGTACTCGATACCAGGTATTTGAATTATCAATAACAACCGGCTCAACATACGACTCGACACCTAAAAATGCCAGCTCAACCTTAACCCGCTCCGCATCAGAAGCCTTACGAAATGAACCCGCTTGCAATAGATAGCGTCCTGGCTTTTTAATTGGCTTAATGGCTTTTTTCGCCTCACTCCCCTGAGACTCTTTTCTCAACTCGTAGATCTCCTGATCCGGAATTATCACCTCAAGCGTGGGAAGAATTGAATAAAAATCAAAACGCGCTCCCTCGACATCGGCCGCTTTTTTCACTGATGGGGTGGGGCCACTCTCTTTTATAACCACCTCAACTTTAGATGCCGCCGCCTCCTCTAACGAGTCGGGCAAAAGAACAAAGTAGATATAAGCGGCTACGCTCAGACCAATACCCAGCCCCAAGCTCAATGCCACTACAGGTGACATTCCCGCACGAGGGGATGCCACAGCACTCTCAGGCTTACGCTTCGCGCTAACAGCTCCACGCTTTTTCGATATACTGGAGCTGCTCGAATCAGCCGCTTTTGAGCGACTACTGTTTTTATAGTCACGTGCCATTACATGGACTCCGGCGCACTCACCCCAAGCAGTTTCAGCCCATTTGCCAGCACCTGCTTAACCGCTAGAATTAGCGCCAGACGCGCATTTCTCTGTGTTTCACTCTCAACGATAAATGGGTGAGCATTGTAATAAGTATGAAATTTATTTGCCGTATCACGCAGGTAGTGTGCGATTTGATGAGGCTCATGATTAAGTGCCGCCGCCTCAACAATTTCCGGAAACTTGGCAAGTGCTACCAGCAATGCCTGCTCACACTCTTCACTCAACAGCTCCAGCGCACTAAACGCACTCGCCTGGTCATAGGTGAGGCCTTTCTCTTCTAACTGGCGCATGACACTACAAACCCGCGCATGACCATATTGAATATAATAGATGGGGTTTTCATTGGACTTCGACTTCGCCAGGTCAAGATCAAAATCAAGGTGTTGTTCACTTTTACGCATCACATAGAAGAAACGAGCAGCATCGTTCCCTACCTCATTACGCAGCTCGCGCAGCGTCACAAAGGAGCCACTGCGGGTCGACATGGGTACCCGCTCTCCTGCTCGGTAAAGTATCGCAAACTGCACCAGTAATACATCCAGCTTGCTCACATCCTCACCCAGCGCCTGCAGTGCCGCTTTCACTCGGGGAATATAGCCATGATGGTCCGCTCCCCAAACATCAATCACCCGCTCATAGCCTCGCTCTAGCTTCTCCATGTGGTAGGCGATATCAGAAGCAAAATAGGTTGTCTGGCCATTATCACGCACCACAACCCGGTCTTTTTCATCACCAAATGCCGTGGACTTAAACCACTGGGCACCCTCTTTCAAATAGATATAACCATTAGCCTCTAGGCGATCAAGTGCCTGCTGAATCTTATCACCACCCCCTTCTGTTAATGAACGCTCGGAGTACCAGTCATCATAGACAACACCAAACTCTTGCAAGTCTTGGCGAATATCGCTCAGTATCAAGTTCAAGCCATGGTCAAAAACAGTACGGTAGCCCTCTACACCTAACAGCTTCTTTGCACGGCTGATAATAGAGTCGATATAAGCCTCTTTATCGCCACTACCATCCGGCTGAGCATCAACCGGATGGCCCAATAGCACTTCGTCTGCCGTCCATTTAAATCGCTCACCCTCACGCTCTTTCAATAAGCTGGCAATATCCGAAACATAATCACCTTTATAACCATTCACCGGAAACATAATTTCTTCACCACACAGCTGCAAATAACGCAGCCAGACGGAAGCAGCCAAGATATCCATTTGGCGACCCGCATCATTTACATAGTATTCGCGATGAACTTCAAACCCCACAGCACTCAGCAGGTCAGCCACTGCCGCGCCATAAGCCGCGCCTCTGCCATGCCCTACGTGTAGCGGCCCGGTAGGGTTAGCCGAGACAAATTCGACCTGAACCAACTTACCCTCACCCATCAAACTATGGCCATATCCCTCGCCCGCTTCGACAATCCGTTTAACAACCGATTGCAACACATCATCGGTGATGTAGAAGTTTATAAAGCCGGGGCCTGCCACATCGACCTTACTCACACTCACCGAGCTTGGTAGGCGCTCAACAATCATTTCAGCCAGCTCACGTGGCTTGCGGCGAGCATGCTTGGCCATCACCATAGCGACATTGGTGGCAAAATCACCATGCGAAGAGTCCCGTGTGCGCTCTATTTTCACATCAATACTCGCCTCTTCGGGAAGAACCCCCTCTTTACAAAGTTGTGCGACAGCATCCAAAATCAAGCCATGTAGATGATCTTTCAAGTAAATTCTCCAGAGAGTAGCCAGCGTGTCTAATTTATGACGCTATTTTAACGCATCCTGACAGGATGCAAAATGGAGCGATACGATTATTTCGGTGAAAGCAGCTGGGCCGTCAAGCTAATACATTTCGATCGGGTCGATATCCAGCGACCAGCGGACTTTTCGCCCCAGCTTGCTCTTTTCTAATTGGGGTAACAACAGATCCAGGAGACGATGCAGAGCACCCCGTTGCGGTGCTTGAATTAACAGCTGGGCGCGGTAACGGCCCGCCCGGCGCTCCATTGGCGAGGGTACCGGACCTAACAGAAGAACATCGGGCAGCGCATGTGCCGCCGCTAACTGGTAGACCTCACTCAGAAATCTTTGCGGTAACGCCTGGTCAGTCGACTCCGCCCGCAACAGAGCTAACGCGGTAAAAGGCGGCATCTCCGTCTCTTTTCGTTCACGCATCAGTGCGGTGGAAAACTTTGTGTAACCCTGCTCCAGCAACTCGCGCAACATCGGGTGTTCGGGATGATGCGTTTGAATAATAACCGTACCCGGGCGCTGGGCTCTGCCTGCGCGCCCGGAGACTTGTAAAACCTGCTGCGCCATCCGCTCCATAGCGCGATAATCAGCACTATACAAACCCTGCTCTGCATCAAGAATTCCCACCAGCGTTACGTTGGGAAAGTGGTGCCCCTTTGCCAGCATTTGCGTCCCCAATAAAATTTGATACTTAGCATCATGGATCCCATCAATCATCGCTTGAAGTGAGCCCTTGCGCCGGGTGCTATCACGGTCGATCCTGACGATTCCATACTCAGGAAAATGGTGTTGCAGTGCCTCCTCAATACGCTCCGTCCCCTGGCCTATCGAACGTAACTGCTCACTTTTACACTGCGGGCAAACCCGCACCATGCGCTCATCCTTACCACAGTGGTGGCAACGAAGCCGCTGCTCGCGCTGGTGTAAGACCATGTGACTATCACAGCGCTGGCACTCGGCAGACCAGCCGCAATCATGGCATAGGAGGGTAGGTGAATAACCTCGACGATTAAGAAACAATAACACTTGCCCAGACTTTGCAAGATGTTGACGCATTTGTGTAATCAGCGCATTGGAGATGCCGTGCTCCATATATTGACCGCGCACATCCAGCGCCTCAATTTTAGGTGGTTTTGCTCCACCGGCTCGCTGGGTTAGTTTAA
This sequence comes from Gammaproteobacteria bacterium, assembly GCA_021647245.1. Classification (NCBI taxonomy): domain Bacteria; kingdom Pseudomonadati; phylum Pseudomonadota; class Gammaproteobacteria; species Gammaproteobacteria bacterium. The sequence goes on along the minus strand of JAKIVC010000006.1, from coordinate 71,221 downwards.
GCTCACGGTATCGCCCCTGCGCGACGTTATACAGTGTCTCCAGAGAAGGGGTTGCCGAACCCAAAACAATCGCTACTTTTTCAAGACGGGCACGCATTACCGCAACATCACGGGCAGAGTATCTAAAGCCATCCTGCTGCTTAAACGAAGCGTCGTGCTCCTCATCAACAATAATCAGACCCAGATTTTTTATCTGCGAAAATACCGCCGAGCGGGTACCGATAATCAATGGCGCACGGCCATCACGGGCAATGAGCCAGCTATCAAGGCGCTCTTGGTCGTTTAACCCCGAGTGCATCAATGCAATGGGCACTGCAAAGCGTTGCTGAAAACGTGAAACCAGCTGCGGTGTGAGGCCTATTTCAGGCACCAGTATCAACACCTGGCGACCTTGCTCAATCACCTTTTCTGCAATGGAGAGATAGACCTCCGTTTTTCCCGAACCGGTAACACCATTCAGTAAAAAGGGGTGAAAAGCAGACAGACCTGCCAGCACATCATTGACCGCCACCGCCTGCTCAGCATTGAGCTCTCTCAGCTCTTCAGCAGCCATTGGGTGAATTTCGGCTCGCTGCTCAGCCTCCACCAACGCCTTCTCACGCAGTGAACGCATGGCCGGCTGCCACCCTTTGGCGTATTGATTCAGTTGTCGATCACTCAATACTCCGTGTTCGCTCAACAGTGTCAGCAACAAACGTTGTTTGGGTGCTCGCTTAAGGCTCTCTTGGTCAACATCGAGACCTGTATCACTTAAATGCCAGCAACGCTGCCCACGATACGACAGCTCACCCCCTTGGCGCAGCAACGTTGGCAGTGCGGCCGAAAAAACCTCACCCATCGGGTGATGGTAATAACCACTGCTCCACGCCAGTAGGCGAAACAGCGTACCGCCCAACAACGCTTCATCATCCAACACCTTGATAATGCTTTTAAGTTTACTATCGGGTGTCACACTGCCGCCGGCCTGAGAGCGAATCAACACCCCGATCAGCTGCCGGCCGGCAAAAGGCACTTCAACTCGCAACCCAGGCCGAGGCACTACCGTCAAGCCATCCGGCAGCCAATAATCAAAAACACGGCGCAAGGGTGAAGGAACGGCAACTGACCAGATAGATTTACGACTCAACATAAAATTAATATTGCCATCTTTTCTGTATCTCCTAATCCCCAGATAGAAACGCGAGATGATGTGTAAGCGTTTGGTTTCACAGTGAAACTAAAAACATTAGTCGCACCCGCAGGTTCGGCGGCTATTTTTGTTTTGCTGTAGAATCAAGAGCTTGTGTAGCATACGGGTTTCTATCTGGGGATTAGGGGTATCTATATACAGATATTTCGCCCATTAAAAAGGGCGGCAATGCCACCCTTTTTAACTAAACACACCGCACAATAGAGGGGTTAAATTTCATCCACCGTACAGCCCTGAATCAAGCGAGTACCCGCATCATAACCGCGACCAAATGGACTGGTGTAACCCGCCGGAGGCACATCCTCCTGATTAAGGTCACTGGCCAGCGCCGGTAAACGGAAGCGTACTCGGGCTGAATCTTCCGTGCCATCAACAATGGCCGATGCGGTGAGTGACACCTCTAACCAGTTTGCATAGTTTTCAGGATAGATGACCGCAAAGATCGCGACACCGTTCTCATCCGTAGTGGTATTGATTGAGAAGGCACCGATAGTGTCATCCACTGAAATGGTCGCGATATTACCCGGATCAAGGCGGCCATTAACATTAACATCCACATCAACCGGCAGATCAAGTATGCCGTTACCGTTCAGATCTTCACCTGCATCCAGAAGCCCATTCTGATTGCTGTCTTCATAGGTATCAAACACCCCATCGCCATCAATATCCTCATCGACATCCAGCACACCATTGCCATTGATATCTTCGCTGAGATCTAAAATATTATTGCCATTGAGGTCTTCACCCGGATCCAGCGTGCCATTTCTGTTGGCATCTTCCAGCACATCCAGAAAGCCATTCCGGTTACGGTCCTCACTAACATCAATAATGCCGTTACCATTCAGATCCTCACCCAGATCTAGCAGACCGTTGAGGTTGCGGTCTTCGCTGACATCCAGCACCCCGTTACCGTTAAGGTCTTCCGTGGTTAATACGCCATCACCGTTAGTATCTTCACCCGCATCCAAAATACCGTTGCGATTAATATCTTCGCTGGTCAAGAAACCATCACCGTCCAGATCCTCCGTGGCGTCTAACACACCATTGAAATTCAAATCCTCACCTGGATCTAATCGGCCATTGAGGTTGGTATCTTCAAGCACATCCAAAACACCATTTTCATTAGTATCTTCACTGCCATCCAACACCCCATTGAGATTGATATCCTCAGTGGCATCCAGCTTACCATTCCCATTAAGATCCTCACCCGGATCTAAAATACCGTTACGGTTCACATCTTCAAGGATATCCAGAATACCATTTGCATTGGTATCTTCACTTAAATCGATCGTACCGTTACCGTTCAGATCTTCATTGATTCGATCAAAAAATCTATTCCTGTTGAGATCTTCGTCAAAGTCAGCAATACCATTCAGGTCAGTATCCTCATTACCGCAGGTGACCACACGCCCCCAGTTAATCACGCCATCATCAGGCACATCCCACTGATACTCATCAACGGGCGCATTGCTATAAAGGATAAAGCCACCGGTTGGAGAGTAGGTGGGGTAGTAGCTACCCTTGTAATAACGGTGCGACCAGATGGAGATACTGACCGCCTGATTAGCAACCGGTTGCCCAGCAGAGTCGGTGACTATTGCGCTATAGGGGAGAGCATAGCTGGTCAATGACTCATCATCATAATTAGCCATGGTATTACCGGTACCCAGCGCTACATGCAATGCTCTGTTTTGTACCGTAAGCTCTGTGGTCGAAAAAAGTCCCGATTCATAATCTTGCGCTTTAATGACCACATCATACAGCCCCGAACTGGCCATCCCCGCTGTATAAACAACCGTCGCCTCTCCATTGCTGTTGGTGATTGCTGTAGGAGGGTTGAGGTTACCATTACTGGCATCGGCATCAATGGAAAAGCTCACCGTTCTGTTTTTCACCAGATTATAGTGGCTATCACGCAGTGTGGCGACAATCTGGGTCTGCTCCCCACGTACCAAAATAGATTTTTCAGCCTGTACATTAACCTGGCTGACCGTGGTTGAAATAAACTCAAGTAGTTTTGAAGCACTCAAGCCATCATAAGCAGTTGTGGCACTGGAGGTGGTCGCCAGTACTTGAGCAAAACCCGCGCCCTGATTCGACAATGTATCATCCCAGCAAGTGGCAACTCCGTTCGAGCTATAAGAGGCAACCGCGCCGCCGCTTGAACCGAACGCTCCACGGGTGGATGAGATTTGAATAACGGTACCCGCTGCCACAGCCGCTGCGCTATCGGTCAGGCAGACACGAAACGCCGCATTGGCACCCAATGCAACCTCAGCATTATCAACGGGCAAGTCGAAGTAGAAGGAGATAGCATCTGCAGTGATAATATCCAGCGCAAAGCTACTATTATCCGCATTCAGGCCAGTGGCAGCCGTGGCGGTAATGATATCGGAACCCGCCACCCCGCCAAGCACCGTTACGGTAACACGGCCAGTGCTGTCTGTGGTCAGACCGTTAGGGGTTTGAATAGTATTACCCAAAGAGGAGATTAAGGTGATCGTCTCAAAAGCGATCGGGTTGCCACCGGCATCCACCAGTTGCACCACCAGCTCGGCACTCTCACCCACCTCAATACGCTGGGGGCCGGAAAAGACAAACTGTGTATCCCTCACTTCAACCAATTGGCTGGCACTCTGACCGGTTACACTATCAACTGCGGTCACCGTAATGGTTCGATTAGCGGGATCACCACCCACATCCAACGTTGCAGAGACTCGCCCTGAAGAGTTAGTTATGGTGCGCTCACCCGGTAAAATACCACCCGATGATGCAGAAAATTCAATGGTTGTATTCTCCACATACCGGTTACTGTTATCTCTGGCCACTGCCGTCAGGGTGACTGTATTTGAGCCATCTGAAGGCATTTGCCGACTACTGACCTCTAGCGTTATATTAGTTGCATTAGAGGTAGGGACGGGCACATCGGGATCGGGATCGGGCACTGTAGTGTCCTGGCCTGTTGAGTTGGAGGTTCCCAAGCCATCACCACCGCAAGCGGCCAGTACCAATGAAAAGGTAATAACCATTATTAGTTTAATCCAATCGCGCATCTATCTACTCCCACTCTTTGCTTTTGCCATACATCTGGCCGCTTCGAACCTTTCAGGACCCATGACTTTATACACTGGAATATGTACAATTCCTTTAATAATTGTAAGCTTCCATCAATTCTTTAACAAGCTACTTGATTGTAACGGCATAATCCAGCCAAACATGTGTGCCGATCGGCACTTTTTTCATTTTGAGGTCAAAAAAAGCTTTCAGCCCAATGAACAGACAAAAACGATATGAAATTTTTTCACGTTGGCGTGAAGAGAACCCTCAACCGGTTACCGAACTTAACTACTCAAGCCCTTTTGAACTGCTGATCGCGGTTATCCTCTCTGCACAAGCAACCGACAAAGGGGTGAATAAGGCAACTGACAAGCTGTTTCCCATCGCCAATACCCCGCAGGCAATTTTTGAGCTGGGCGAAAAGGGGCTCAAACAGTATATTAAAAGTATCGGCCTCTTCAACACCAAAGCGGCCAATATTATCAAAACCTGCGCCCTGCTGGTCGGCCGCCACCAGAGTGAAGTACCCGAAAGCCGTGAAGCTCTGGAGGCACTGCCCGGCGTGGGGCGAAAAACCGCCAATGTTGTACTCAATACCGCCTTTGGTCACCCGGCAATGGCGGTGGACACACACATATTTCGAGTCTCCAACCGAACCCGAATTGCGCCAGGAAGCAATGTACTGGTGGTAGAGAAAAAACTGATGAACGTTATTCCCAAAGCGTTTTTGGTTGATGCACACCACTGGCTGATTCTGCATGGCCGTTACACCTGTATCGCACGCAAGCCTCGCTGTGGATCCTGTCTTATTGAGGATTTATGCGAATATCACGAGAAAACGGAGATATAAACGATGTTTTTCAGTCAAGACCGCAAGCAGCTGCGTAAAGGTTTTTTTGATGCCTGGGAGAAGCAGCAACAACAGCTGCCGCTCACTCCGCTGGAAGAGATCATCACCGGGGTTATTAAAATGCACCCTGAATATCAAAAGCTGATAGCGCAAAAAAACCAGCACGCAGAACGCGAATACCCTCCCGAACTGGGAGAGACCAACCCCTTTTTGCATATGGCGATGCACATCGCCCTGCATGAGCAGATATCAACTGACCGCCCTGCCGGAATCCGTGATGTAGCCCGCCAGCTGTTAGAAAAAAAGAAGGTTGCTCACGATGCCGAGCACCTGATGATGGAACAGCTGGCGGAAGAGATGTGGCGCTCGCAGCGCTATAATGTATTGCCCGACGAGCAGGCCTACCTCGCACAACTACAGGAGCTGGCAAGGCAGCTCTAAGGCTCGGTGCGCCCACTCACCGCGAGCGGCCCTACCACTGCTTTTTATTTCCGGCAATCCGCAAACGTAACGCATTCAGTTTAATAAACCCTTCAGCATCGGCTTGATTATAAGCACCTTCATCATCTTCAAAGGTTGCGATATTAGCATCAAACAGACTGTTGCTCTTAGACTCACGACCCACAACGGTCACATTACCCTTGTAGAGTTTCAAGCGCACCTTACCGTTCACAGTAACCTGTGAAGCATCGATCATCTCCTGCATCATTTGCCGCTCAGGTGCCCACCAATAGCCGTTATAGATCATCTGCGCGTAGCGCGGCATCAGCTCATCTTTCAAGTGCGCCACTTCACGGTCCAGAGTAATCGACTCAATGGCGCGATGCCCTTTCAGCATAATGGTTCCCGCTGGGGTTTCGTAGCAGCCGCGAGACTTCATGCCCACATAACGATTTTCTACAATATCCAGTCGACCGATACCGTTATCACCTCCAACTTTATTCAAGTGCTCCATTACCTGAGCAGGGGTCATCCCCATATTGTCGATCGCAATAATATCGCCTTGTAGGTAGGTCAGTTCGATATAAGTTGCCACATCAGGCGCTTGCTCAGGAGAGACACTCCAGCGCCACATCTCCTCTTCTGGCTCCGCCCAGGGGTCCTCCAGAATTCCGCCTTCGTAGGAGATATGCAGCAGATTGGCATCCATCGAGTAGGGCGATTTTTTGCCTTTCTTGTTTTCAACCGCAATGCCATGCTCATCAGCATACGCCAGCAGTTTTTTACGGGAATTAAGATCCCACTCACGCCAAGGAGCGATCACATGCACACCGGGATTCAATCCGTAGTAGCCCAGCTCAAAGCGCACCTGATCGTTACCCTTGCCGGTGGCACCGTGAGAGACGGCATCTGCTCCGGTCTCTTTTGCAATCTCAATTTGGCGCTTGGCAATCAGTGGCCGGGCAATCGAGGTACCCAGCAGATATTCACCTTCATAAATCGCATTGGCTCGAAACATCGGAAAGATAAAGTCACGCGCATACTCTTCACGCAGGTCGTCAATGTAGATCTCTTTGATCCCAAGCGCCTCCGCCTTTTTCCGCGCTGGCTCAACCTCTTCGCCCTGTCCGATATCAGCCGTGAAAGTAACCACCTCACATTGATACTCATCCTGTAGCCACTTGAGAATAATAGATGTATCCAAGCCACCAGAGTAAGCCAGGACAACCTTTTTGATATCAGACATGAAAACTCCAAATCGAAAATATTAAATTAAACTGATTCTATTATACTCTAAATCCCTAGGGATTAGAGTGACTACTGGCCACGCATAAAGAGTTTATCCAGATCAGCCATGGCGAGCTGAGTCCAGGTGGGTCTGCCGTGATTACACTGGCCGCTGCGCTCAGTCTGTTCCATATCCCGCAGCAACGCATTCATTTCAGGCAGGGCCAACTGACGGTTAGCGCGCACTGACCCATGGCATGCCATGGTACCCAAAATCTCATTCATCTCCTGCTCAACACGCCGCGAGCTGCCATGCACCAGCACATCCGCCAGCAAATCCCTTACCAGCTGCTCTGCATTCGCATCTTTTAAAATAGTGGGCACCTGACGTATCACGATACTTTGCGGCCCTGCGGGTGAAAGCTCAAAGCCAAAATCACTAAAGAGCTCACCACGCTCCTCAACCAGGCGCGCCTCACACTCACTGACCGCCATATTAATGGGAACCAGCAGTGGCTGGGATTTAATCCCATCGCTCTGCATCGAGCACTTCATTCGCTCATAAGTGATTCGCTCGTGGGCCGCATGCATATCAACAATCACCATTCCCTGGCTGTTTTGGGAAATAATATAGACACCGTGTATCTGCGCAACCGCATAACCCAAAGGCGGCACTTCATCGCCCTCTAGGTCGCCGTTAAAAGATTGCGGCAGCCCCCCTCTACCTGACGATGCCGCACCCGCGTGTAGCTTGCCATAAAGGGCAACCTGCTCCATCACCTTCAAGGGCATCCGTTGCTGACTTTGTGGGTTAAATGCGGTGCCCTGTGGTGTGGCGTTTTCACCCACTGCGGCCAGACTCAGCGGTGGCGCAACATCGCCAACGGGGTGTTCAATAACCTCTGGACGATCACCGGGGCGAACGGCGGCCAACCCTTGATGAATCGATCGAAACAGAAAATCATGAACCAAACGCCCCTCGCGAAAACGCACTTCGTGCTTGGTCGGGTGAACATTCACATCCACTAATATCGGCTCAATCTCCAAATAGAGAATATAAGCCGGGTGTCGCCCCTGAAAAAGCACATCTTTATAAGCTTGACGAATCGCGTGGGTGATCAATTTATCTCGCACCACGCGGCCGTTTACAAAAAAGTATTGCTGGTCGGCTTGGCTCCGGGAAAAAGCAGGCTCGGCAATCCAGCCGGTAAGATGCAAACCGGCTGCCTCAAAATCGATAGTGATGGCATGCTCAACAAAGCCTGAACCGCAGATGGCCGCGATACGCTGACGATGTGAAGCAGCATCATTCGCGGCACGGTAGCCCTTCACCCGCTTACTGTTGTGATGAACGGTAATCGCTACATCGTGGCGACTCAGCGCAATGCGCTTTACCACTTCATCCAGATGATTGAATTCTGTTTTTTCGGTGCGTAAGAATTTCCGTCGCGCCGGTAAATTGTAGAAAAGATCACGAATTTCCAGTGTCGTTCCGGGTGGATGAGCCACCGGCTCCGGCGCACTGCTGACATCACTACCATCACCCTGAATGCTCCACCCACACTCTTCCGTCGCTGTACGGGAATCAATTTTAAGACGCGACACCGAGCTGATACTGGGTAGCGCTTCGCCTCGAAAGCCCAGTGTCGCCACCTCCTCAAGATCTTCAGCTCGACTAATTTTACTGGTAGCGTGCCGACACAGCGCCAGTGTCAAATCATCTTTATGGATACCACAACCATTATCGCGGATACGAATCAGCTTGATACCGCCCTGCTCCACTTCCAACTCGATTTTATCGGCACCGGCATCCAACGCGTTTTCCATCAGCTCCTTAACCACAGAAGCCGGGCGCTCGACCACCTCACCTGCGGCAATTTGGTTTGAGACCTGGGTAGACAAGGGGCGTATACGGGGAGCGGGTTGGCTTGATTTCATAGCAGCGTGCACACGTCATGTAAGTGTGCGGTATTCTAACACAGCAAAAAGCGTGAATCAGCCGTCAACATACGTTGGGATGAGAATGGCCTGCCCGATGCGCAGTCGGTCACTACGCAGTGCATTTGCAGAGCGGATCGCATCCATACTCACCCGATAGCGGTGAGCTAAACCACTGAGTGTCTCGCCCGAGCGAATAATATGCTTGGCATCATTAAGTGCCAGCAGCGTACCGGGCGGTGGCGTATCGACAAAATAGTCATGCACACCCGCCCAAATTGAGCGTGCCAGTTTATCTTGATGCTTGTGATCTTTAAGACGGCGCTCTTCACCTGGGTTAGAGAGAAAAGCCAGCTCAATCAATATCGAGGGTACGTCATGTGCTTTAAGTACCGCAAAACCAGCCTGCTCCACCTGGTTTTTATGTAATTTATTAACTTGGCCCATCTTGCGCAATACTCGCTCACCCACTGCAATGCTCTCCTTAATAGCTCCGGTCTGGGAGAGGTCTAATAGAACCGAGCGCAGCATCTCGTTCTCTTCATCAGCATCGGTACCGGCAATCAAGTCAGCCGCATTCTCTTTCTCGGCAAGCAGGCGTGCTGCCTCGCTACTAGCACCCCGCTGGGATAGCGCGTAAACCGATGATCCTTTAGCACGGTGGGAGCTGAATGAGTCGGCATGAATCGAGACAAACAGATCAGCATGGTTGTCGCGGGCAATTCGGGTACGCTCACGTAGTGTTAAAAAATGATCGTCTTCACGGGTTAAAACAGCCCGCATACCAGGCTGTGCATTGATCAACTTGGCAAGTTTTTTCGAAACCGCCAAGACAATGTTTTTCTCGTAGGTACCGGCTGCACCAATCGCCCCGACATCCTTACCGCCATGACCAGCATCGATCACCACCACCACATCACGATAGCTTTGTGGTGCTGTTTTTGACACATGCTTTGGCTTGGCTACAGCCGTCGTCTGCTTTTTTGCCACACGTTGCTCTGCCGACTCCCCTACCCCCGGAAAATCGATCACTAGACGATAGCCAGCCCCCCCTTGTGGCTCCAAAAGAAAAGATTTTGGCACTACCTTCTGATTTACATCCAGAACGATACGCAGGTCATCCCCTTTACGGGTGCCAAAGCGTACATGTTGAATCGGCCCGTGAATCAAGGCACGCTGGTTAATTGTGGCATCGAGGCGAGTATCGGCGATATCTACCACCACACGGTGAGGATTGCCAAGGGTGAAGATCTGATAATCGACGCGATTGCTCAGGTCGATAACAATACGAGTAGCGTTATGATCAGCACTGGCACGCAGCTCTTTCACCTGCTGCTCGGCAAAAGCGGCCAGCGGTAAGCAGAGCAACAAAAACAGTAACAAAACTCGGGTCATCATGCCTCGCACTCAGGGATAGTTAATCACCTCTAAATTCTGAACCGAGAACGCCTACTTTTCAAGATTTTAAACCTTTTTAAAATCAATAAGTTAAAAAAGAAACCTACCAAACACCATTAAGCGGCTACTAAAAACAACTCTTTTCAATCCAACTGAGCAAGAATAGTCCGCCCTTTTTCACTCCGTACCAACAACCGAGCACTGCGTGCAGGAAGCTGGTAGTCGAGGTAAATATCCAGATCAGCAGCGGGTAAAATACCCTGGCCACACTGCGGCCACTCCACCAGACAAAGCTCACCACAATCTGAAAAATAGTCACGAATCCCCATATACTCCAGCTCTTCAGGATCCGCTAATCGATAGAGGTCAAAATGATAGACAGATTGACCAGCCAACTCATAGGGTTCAACTAAGGTATAAGTGGGGCTTTTCACCGGCCCCTGATAACCCAGCGCCTGTAAAATACCGCGAACCAGGGTGGTTTTACCCGCCCCCAAATCACCGTACAGGTAAATTATCGCCCCCGAGGCACATGCCGCTGAGAGTTCACTACCCAAATTTAGAGTCGCCTGCTCATCTGCCAGAAAAATGTTTTTTTCATCCATCATTGTGAGTAACTATTCAGCGTGTTTAGATTTTTCTTCAAATCGAGGCCTTTTCGCACGGAAAGAGAGAGCATATAGGGCATATGTGACCGATTGGGTACGAAAATAACGAAGAGTTGAGGTAAAAGATGAATACGCCCATTCATCATGACGGGTTCACCAACTGACGAAGGTGAGGAAGCAGATCACTGGCCAATAAACCTCGTGGTGCATGGCCTGCGGCACCATCACCTGCTGCGGCATGGATAGCAACCCCCAAAGGAAGCGCTTGAGCAAGTGTCACGCCCTGTGCAATCAACGCTGCTAACAATCCGCTCAACAGATCACCCATGCCCCCACTCGCCATTCCGGGGTTGCCACCGCTACACAGCTTTATGCCACCCGAAGGGTCGCACATCAGTGTACCCGCCCCCTTAAGCAGCACATAACCACCATAACGTTGCTGCAATGCACTCACCGCCGCAAAACGATCCGCGCTCACCTCGGCAGTTGAAATGGAGAGCAACCGCGCGGCTTCAGCGGGGTGGGGGGTTAATAGCCAATTTCCCCGCCTGTGCGGGTTCTGGGCCAACAGGTTCAAAGCATCCGCATCCAGCACTAACGGCTGGGGTTGCGCTAAAACCTGCGCCAGCATTACCTCTCCCCAGCGGTTCATCCCAAGTCCAGGCCCGCAAGCGATCACCTCCGCACGGGCAAAAAGTGGTGAGAGTTGCGCTTCATTTTCAACGCCATGACTCATCAATTCAGGACGCTGTGCTGTGATCAGCGGTGCATGCGCTTTGCGGGTGGCTATGGAGACCAGTCCACTCCCTCCTCGCAATGCGGCCTCTCCGGCTAGGCGAATTGCACCACTCATGCCCAGCTCACCCCCCACCAACAACAGGTGCCCACACATCCCCTTGTGGGCGTAAGCTGGCCTGGGTCGAATCAAATGCTTGAGTGAGGCGTAATCGACCCGCTCAACACCACTGTTTAGCTGCAAAAATAGAGCCTCGGGGAGCGCCAGATCAGAGAAGTGGAGCTCACCGCTATAACCCGGCCCCACCCCCGTCAACAGTCCGCGCTTCAGACCAATGAAACTGATAGTTACTGAAGCCTTGACTCCGCACCCCATCACCTGACCGCTGTCGGCATTTAGCCCGGAGGGAAGGTCCAGCGATAAAACCGGCTTTGTCGCTTGGTTTATCCGCTCAATCGCATCGGCAACTTCACCACGCACCGTCGCGGCCAAGCCGCTGCCCAGTAACGCATCAACCACCACATCAAAACTATCAAGCGCCTCTGGCAGGCCATACACCCGTGTGACGGAGCTGTGCTTGAGCCTCTCGAACGCCTCAGCGGCCTCACCCTTCAGTCGCGTCGGCTTTTGCAGTAGAAAAAGTGTTACCGAATCCCCCGCCTGCTGTGCTAGACGTGCCACCACAAAACCATCACCACCATTATTACCGCCGCCACAAACTACCGCAATTTTTTGTGCGTTAGGCCAGCACGCTTTGAGCAGCTTAAACGCGGCCTCTCCAGCACGCTCCATCAGCTCAATGCCGGGAAGGCCACTCTCAATCGCTAACGCGTCCAGCGCCCGGGTCTGCTGTGCGGAATAAAGTGTGTGAGGAAGTGAGTCCATAGCGCTATCATAACCACTATGCCCGAAAAAAAACATAATGATAATCAAGCACTGCTGATAAAAATCAGACAAAAATCGCTCCAACTCGGCTTTCAGCAACTGGGGGTCGCTGACTGCCAGTTAGACGATGCCGAGCAGCACCTGAACCGCTGGTTGGAGAAGGGCTACCACGGCGAAATGGACTACATGGCGCGCCATGGCAACAAGCGTAGCCGTCCCGCCGAGCTGGAACCGGGCACTCTGCGCATCATCTCAGTACGGATGGACTACCTGCCACCCGATGGGGTCATTGCAGGCAAGCTACTACAACAACCGGACAGCGGCTACATTTCACGCTACGCCCTCGGGCGGGATTACCACAAGGTGGTGCGTAAACGGTTGCAGCAACTGGCCGACTACATTCAACAGCAGGTGGGGGCGTTTGGCTATCGCGCCTTTGTAGACAGTGCCCCGGTATTGGAAAAGGCGTTGGCCGAAAAAGCGGGGCTTGGCTGGATCGGTAAGCACAGCAACCTGATCAACCGACAGGCGGGCTCGTGGTTTTTTCTGGGTGAACTCTACACTGACCTACCACTCCCCATTGATATAGAAAGCCGCGCTGAAAACCACTGCGGCCGCTGCACGGCCTGTATTGATCTCTGCCCTACCCAGGCCATTGTCGCGCCTTATCAGGTGGATGGCCGTCGTTGCATCTCTTACCTGACCATTGAGCTGCACGGCGTCATCCCCATCGAATTCCGCAAAGCCATCGGCAACAGAATATATGGCTGTGATGATTGCCAACTCGCCTGCCCGTGGAACCGCTTTGCCCGCTATAGCCGTGAGCAGGATTTTCTACCCCGTCATGGACTGGCAGAACCGGAGCTGATCGAACTGTTTTTATGGAGTGAAGCAACCTTTCTCGACAATATGGCCGGCTCGCCAATTCGCCGTATTGGTCACACCCGCTGGATACGCAACATTGCCGTGGCACTGGGGAATGCACCAAGCAGTGAGCAAATCATCAGCGCCCTGCTAGAGAGAGCGGATGATAAAAGTGAGTTGATCAGAGAACACGTTGCCTGGGCGTTAGCCCAGCACCAAAACACCCCATAAAGCCCAAAATGACTCATCCCCAAATAACACTAAAAATGCTATCTGGGGATGAGTTTAGTCATCCTATAAATCAGAGGTACCCACGTTGCAGGTGAAAAGTGAGAGCACCCCCGATTAAGCTCTAGATCAAATAGGCGCGCACACCTCGCCGATACCAACAGGTATGGTAATACACGCTTCCAATCCGCTGCTACCCGCCCTAACCCGACCGCCGCTAAGTGTGGTGCAATCACCGGCAAAGCAGTAGTCACCGCTCACTTCACCACCGATACCCTGATTACCCAGCAACAGTTCAATATCACCACGGAACTCACCTTTTGGAAGGGTGATATTGGTGCTGTTATCACAGCCACGGGGGATATCACAGCTTGCAGGTATCGAGCAGGTGTTGGCAATATTGCATGAGCTGGGAACACTACAACTATTGGCGACATTACAGGTTCTGGCAACATTACAACCGCCCTGGCCGGTAATAACACTCCAACCACAAGTGACAATATCTGTAACCCATTGACTTCCACAAATAGCCGCACTGGTTACGCTCCTAGTACCGCATTGCACCGCGCTGGTCACGGTCTGGACACCACAAATAGCACCATCGGTTACGAGTTGAGTGCCACAAATAGCGCCACTGGTGACCGTATCGAGACCGCACCGGGCGGCATCGGTCACCCGTTCGGTACCACAAATGGCGGCATCCACCACCCACTCAACCACCGTCTCCACAACACTAATCGGAATAGTGATGCCGGTATTGCCGCGCATCTCAATACCACTGGAATCAATCTGCCCACGCATCCCGATACGGGTCAACGGCGTAACAAACTCACCACTCACCAGCATGCCCGCCGTACTGACCTCTAACCGCCCCTCACTAATTGGCGTATTGGCTATGGCCATATCACCGGTGATGTCGATACGCCAGTCGGTAGGAGAACCCGTAAAATTGGCATTTAGCTGGGCATCGCCATCAAAGCCCACATCAGGGTAGATGCTGGTGCGCGTATAACCGGTCAAGTTTATACCATCACGATCAGCGCTAAACGTTGCGTTGGTCGTACTCAGGTTGTTGAGGTTAATGCCTACCAAGCGCCCTAGGGTCGAAGCATCGAGATTGAATTCACCCTCACCTCGCAAAAATGACTTGGCAATATCGTCACTGATAAGACCGGCCATATTAACCGCCGCGCTGGGGCGGATGGGCACCAGCTCTTGTGGCAAGAAAGCGGTATCAGGATCAAGCATGCCGCTGAAGTAGGCATTCTGCTCACCATCGGTCACTTTAATACCCAAGCTGGCACTGCCTAATTCAAAACCAAAGCTAAAGAATCTCAAGAAATCGACACCCACATTGAGGGTACCATTACCCCCATACTCCACATCCGGTGCAAAGCTATTAAACAGCGTCTGTCCATCGTCATTGACATCAACATCGACTGCCAGCGAGCCATCAAGGTTTAGCGGCCAGCGTGCGAAGGGGATGACACCTTGCAGATAGAGGTTGGCATCAAAGCTACCAATACCCTCACTAATACCCCAGGTAGTATCCGGTGCAAAGGGAATCAAGCCCTGTAGTGACATGGCAATTCCAAGGCCTTCAACACCAATATCAGATAAACCGGGCAGGTCGCCGGTGAAGAAAAAGAAGGGGTCTAATGGATCGAGAACAAAGGTGACCGCTTTGCCACCCGGCGCTTCAAAGCTAATAGGGCCAACAGTCGCCTCAAAGCCGGCGCTAAAGTCGAAAAACAGATACTGGCGATCATCCACCAACGGTGCTTCAAGGTCAGACAAATTACGACCATAATCCAAACCCACATCAGCCATCACCGGCGTACCGACCTCTGCATCAGCTAGCATTCCCACATCGGGAAAGGGGACTTGCGCTGTACCCCGTAGGCGCTCGATACCGCCCACACCGGAAGCACCATACTCAAAAACCAACTCAGCCTCTTTCAATACAATATCACCGAGAGGAGTCAGCAGTAAGAGTGAGCCACTGGCCTGCAATCCGGTGAGTGTGCCGTTTAAGTACTGCTCTTCTAAATTATTCTCTTGCACACGAAAAATAATCTCACCTATCTGCAAGTCACGAAAGGCACTGCTATCAACCACGTCGGTCACCGCACAACCACTATTGTCGACGGAGTCACCCAAGGTGCTATAGGCACACAGGTCAATCTCATCCGGCACACCATCACCATCCATGTCGGCTTCAACAATAATATTGATACGCACGCTCTGCTCCAAGCCCGTACTAGGCAAGGTAGCAGTGAGGGTTAATTCAAAACGACCGGTTGTCAGAGGGCTGACACTCTGGCTAAGCCGAAAGCTATTACTGCCTGGGTTCAGGCGAATGATGCCACTATTACGGCTGCTCAATTGCAAAGCGCCCCCACCCTCTTCACGTAAGCTCACTTCTGTGATGACGGTATCCGGATTAAAGGCCAGCAGTTGATAACTGATATCGCGGCTCTCACCAACCCCCATTCGCAACTCATACTGTTCAGCATCAAAACTGAGGCTGGCTTCACGCTGAGCCTCAATAACCCAAACGAGATCATTTACATGAAATGGCTTGCTAAGATCACGTTGAAGAATAAAGCTTTTGCTACTCACCTGACGACCACCGGCATCCACATTGTCGAAACTCAAGGTACCATCAACGATGACAGTACCATCGGGGCTTTCGGTAATGCGTGCGGTCACTTGGCTTGCTGGAAAGTTGTCATTATCAAAGGTGGCGAGATATGTGTATTGTACCGTTGTGTCATCGACTGGGGTGCTCGCCACCAGAACATAACTCGAGATCTTGGATGTCGCCACAATTGCCTCCTCCTGCAACGTCTCCGGCGCGCCCTCCGCAGTGCTGTTTTCACTTCCGCCACAACCACTAAGCAGGGTTATGGAGAGAAGCAGCGCACCCATCAGAAACGGGTAAAACAAGGTACCTTTTTTCGGTATAGACATGTGGCAAATCCTTTTTTAATGCTGATATTTAGTGCGCTCATTATCACCTAAACAGCCTCTATCCAATATTAACTTTGGTTAGTAACTGCGACTAACTTTGGTTAGTATTGCGACGAAAAATGGGTTAGGGTCATCCACTCTATTTCTATCTCTGAGGCCGCACCGTTTTGCATCTATTACTTGCCGATGACCACGGCCTGTTCCGCGACAGCATGGCGGTCTGGTTGAAACAACTCGATGAAAATATGACCATTGATTTTGCCGATACACTGGATAGTGTCAGGGAGCGCCTGCATCACACGGATTACGATTTACTGATGATGGATTTGGGGATGCCAGGAATGCAGGGGGCTGTCAGTATCCAACAGCTCTGTTCGCAGCTAAAAGACACACATTTGATGATCGTTTCTGCCGATGAAAATAGCCAGACCATTCGCAGCTGTATTGACGCAGGCGCAGCCGGCTATGTCACCAAATCATCCTCCGGTGAGACCATTTTACTGGCAGTAAAACAGGTGTTATCGGGTGTTCGTTATCTACCTATTGATCTGGATAAAGCCAATACAATTGACCTTTCAGATAAACAGAAGCAGATTCTCGCTCATCTTGCCGAAGGGCTGAGCAACAAGGGTATTGCAAAAAAGATGTATCTATCGGAAGGTACCATCAAGCAGTACGTCACTGTACTGCTGCGTTTACTGAGGGTCGATAATCGCATGCAGGCTGGTCTGAAAGCACGCGAACTTTTAGGCATCTGCAGATAAAGCAGCAAGGTTATAAATTGCGGTGCGCAATCGCTCGGGTCGGATCGGTTTGTGTAAAACATCACATCCCTGCGTCACCGCCGCCACTTCTATCACCTTGTCGGTATCACCACTGATAATAAGCGCTGGAATTTCTGTATTGAAATATTGCCGCATCGCGATAACGACCTCCAAGCCATTCTGATTCTCCCGCAGGCGATAGTCACACAGCAATACATCGGGCTGCGGGTAGTTAATCTCGGCCAGCTCCCGCTGCAATGACTTCAGGCTATCCGCCACCAGTAACTCGCACCCCCACTGCAACAGCAGAGTACGCATGGCGTTTCTGATATCCGCTTCATCATCAATAAGAATGACAAACAGCCCAGAGACATCCAAACTGGCGGTGTCCACCGCATCGGTAATCACATTATCAACCACCCCCGCGAAGGGTAGGCGCAACTTAAAAGAGCAGCCACCTCCTGCCGCACTCTCCAAGTGCAACTCATGGTGTAGCAAACGAGCAAGGCGCTTAACGATAGCCAAACCCAGGCCTAGGCCTTTATTTCTATCGCGTTCAGGGTTATTCAACTGATAAAACTCAGAAAACACCTGTCGCTGTTGCGGCTCAGGAATGCCTTTACCATCATCGCATACCGTGAGCAGCACCTGCTCCCCCACCCTCTCGGCTTTAAGTGCAACATGAGTTCCTTCACTGTGGGTGCACGCATTATTAACCAGATTGCGCAACATCCTCCCCAGCATTAATTCATCACTCTCCACTAGCAGTTTCGACGGCTTAAACTCAAGCACCATTTTATGGCAGCTCGCCTTCTCCTGATATTCGTCACAAATAGTCTGGAGCAAAATATCAACATTAACGACCCCGCGATCAACAACCACATCACCCGCATCCAGGCGTGATACATCCATCAGCGCCGCCAACAGTTCACCCAGCGCAGCACTGGATTGCAGTCCTTTATTTAACAGCTCAACCTGCGCCGGCTCTGTCAGTATATTTTTTAAGGCACCAAAATAGAGATCCATGGCGTGCAGTGGCTGCCTAAGGTCATGACTGGTCGCCGCAAGAAACCGGGATTTGTCTGTATTTGCTTTTTCAGCAATATCTTTTTGCAGCTCAAGGCTCTCCAAAAGATCCAGATTCTCGAAGCGCAAGCGTATCGACTCCGAAACATTGCGGTTCATAATGAGGGAGAAGGCCAGGCTGGCAATAATGAACACCATCACCATATAGCCAATCAATACAAAAGTATCCTCAGGCTGATTGAATAAAACAACCGCCAGTGGCAACAGCGTCGGCACACCAAAACCAAAGTAGGCCGGCAAAAAAGTGGACAACGAAATTTGGCTTCCCGAAGCCATGCCAACTAACACCAATACCGCAAACAGGGTGTTAATCACATCGCGGGTATCCATAAACAACACCGCAATTTGACCCCAAATAATACCAGAAAGCACCGATGAAAAAGAGAACAATAGCCCCCACTTCACCAGAATAGCGCCCTGGGGGTTAACACGATGAAAAGACTTAACCAGCACTACCCTGGCAAAAGTGAGCGTCACGTTAATCACCACCCAGGAGATCAACAGCTTATGATCGACCTGCTCCCAGAAAAAGATGGCAACAATGAAAGTAACTGCCAGCACACTGAACAAAACAAAAGGTGACTGCTGATACAGGGCGCGTATTTGCTCATGATGGATCGGTGTATCAAATTTATCGATCAGTTTTTTCATACTTAAAGGGCTGCCTTTTTCGGCTCTTCGGACGCTTTTAATTCACCCAACACCTTCTCTATTAACACCAAAACACTCACCCACGCTTAATTCGAATCATTCATACATGATACGCAATTTTACTTGCCTATTAACTCCACAGCGCATATTCCCTGTAAAACCAACACCCTGCGTGACCTTTGCACAAATTCACGAAATATCCGGGCCAACAGATTCAACAAAAAACAAAAGGTTTTTAAGGGTTGGTCGACTATATATAGAGTGATTATGGTAGTAGCGCCAGACCAACTAACACTTACCTAACAAAATAACATCCTATTTTTTATCTGTTTTAACGAAAGACTAACAACTATACTATCAAAATAATCATTAGCATCTATATGTATAGATCGTGGAGGTTACATGCGTTCCAAGCTCTGTCCCCTGATATTACTCATCACAATCAGCAGTCTGCTATTGATGGCCTCAGTAGCCTCTGCGGATGGCTGGCGCGCCGCCTCCAAAGCACCTAACCATACCACGGTAGCCAACACCGGGCATAACCTGACCCAGCGCTACTCAGATATGGAGGTGTTCATGAACGCCTATCGCAACGACTACAATGAGGTGTGTGTCTATTGCCACACTCCCCATGGGGCCAGCGGCCAAATGGGGGCGATACCACTCTGGAACAGAACCCGCCCATCGGACCCCTATACACTCTACGCCATGCCCACTACCTTGGGCCAGACGATGACCGACCCGGGGGCCAACTCTTTAACCTGTCTCTCCTGTCACGATGGCACCATCGCTATGGACTCGGTTATCAACATGCCTGGCTCAGGTGGCTATAATCCTGCTCAGGAACTCAATGTCGATATGGCCTTTCTCGATAGCTGGAGTGGCCCTGGCCCTACCAGTGGCTATCACGCGGTTATGTTTAATAGCACCATCGTCGATTGCAACCGCTGCCATGGCACACCCGCCATGTTCCCCTCACTGGGCATGGCCGATTTTTCAGCATTTTTCATCAGTACTGACCTGCGCAATGACCACCCCATCGGCGTGGAATACCCCACCAATCTAGGGGCGGGTGTCGACTTTAGGATACCGACCGGCATTCAACTTGGAAAGTTAAGCTTTTTTGATACCAATGGAAATGGCCGGAGCGATACCAACGAAATTCGCATGTACCAGACGGGTGAGGGTTATGAGGTGGAGTGTGCCTCTTGCCATGATCCCCATGGGGTGCCTTCGGCAGGGCCAACCAGTGAATTTATTCCCAGTTTTTTGCGGGTCTCAAATGCGGAAAGCGCATTGTGTCTCACCTGCCATACCAAGTGAGAGGGTTTAAGCTCGGCTCTTGAGTGCTGCTGCGGTTTTCTGTGCCAGCTCACGCAGTGCATTTTCGGTCATCTCCCAATCAATGCACTTATCAGTAACCGACACACCATAGGCTAACTGACCATGGTCTGCGGGAATGGGCTGGTTACCCGCCTTGATATTGCTCTCAATCATCACGCCTTTGATGGATTGATTGCCGTCAACAACTTGCTGAGCAATATCATCCAGTACCGCCAACTGCTTCAGGTGGTTTTTCTGGGCATTGGCATGGCTGCAATCTACCATAATATTAAGTGGCAACCCGCCATGGGCCAGCTGTTTTTCACAGGCTGAAATATGCTTTGCGTCATAATTCGGGCCATCACTCCCGCCACGCAACACCATGTGCGTGTAGGGGTTGCCTTTGGTGCGAATAACCGCCACCTGCCCCAATGGGTCAATACTGACAAAATCATTTTTATGGGCTGCGCAGATGATGGCATTGATCGCCACATCATAATCACCATTGGTACCATTTTTGAACCCGACCGGTGTGGAGAAACCACTGGCCATTTTACGATGGGTTTGCGACTCGGTGGTACGCGCACCAATCGCCGTCCAAGAGAAGAGATCCTGAACATATTGCGGTGTGATCAAGTCCAGCGCCTCACCGGCAGCGGGTAGACCCAGTTCGGCAATTTTCAGCAGCAGTTTACGTGACATCAGCAGCCCTTTGGCGATATCACAGCTACCATCCATATCAGGGTCGTTGATCAACCCCTGCCAACCGATGCTGGTGCGAGGCTTTTCAAAGTAGACCCGCATCACAATGCAGAGGCTCTCTTTTAATTCATCAGCCAACACCTTAAGCCGCTTGGCGTAGTCAACTGCCAACTCAACATCATGAATGGAACAGGGGCCAACCACCACAAACAGACGTTTATCTGTTCCATCCAGAATATCGCGAATCTGCTGCTGCCCTTGCATAACCGTGTCGATACTTTCCGGGGTAAGCGGATACATCGCTTTTACCTGATCAGGGCGAATCAGGGGAACTTCGGAGATGATGTGCAAATTTTCGACGCGATTATCCATTGAGATGCTTTATTCTCTGGTTTTTGTAAATTCAGCTAAAAAAGAGGCACAAACAGTAGCAGGATACGCCGCTTAACGCATCCTGTTTTTCATTTTGAGGATTTTATTGACCACCGTTCACTCAACACGAAAGCTTCCCAGCACGGCACCCGACTGATCCAACACAATCAACCCGTCACCAAAGCGGCCACTGAGCGGTAGCAGCAATGAGTCATCTTCAGTTAACGGGTTTCCTGATAAAATCGAGTGGTAACGCGCCATGACTAATTCATTGTCACGATACCGGCGCTTCACTTTGTCAGACGCTGCCTGCAGTGCCGCCATATGAAGCTTAAGTGGATCAAAAAGTGTCACCACAGCCCATTCGGGAAGCGAGTTGATAAACAGGTGTATCACCACCCCAGCACCCTCTTCAGTTGTTTGAGGCTTGCGGGCGTAGTAAATCAACGGCAGTGGAGCACCCTCTCTATTCAAGGAGCCGATATCAACCTGCTGCTTCTCTAGATAATCCTTATCCACAACCTGAAAAGCACTGCCATCAAACACCAGCGCCAGTGGCTTTTGATCATATATGGTGTTAACGCCCCAAGCCAAAGCACCCACCTGAATGGCCGCTATCAGCATGAAATCCATCACAATATGGCGGCGTGTTTTAGTGGGGTTGTAAATAATCAGGGTTAACAGCGGCCCTAAAACCAAGTCGACTGCGATCAGGATTTGGACCCCGCTAACCCCGCCGTCGACCCAAAACAGCGCATCGGGATACCAGACGTAGACAATCAAACTGAGTAGTACCAGGAAAACAGCCAGGCTAAGAGCAAAGTGGATTGCACTCGCCCGTAATCGGGCGGGCAGTGTTGCGGGTAGTTTCATGCTTTTTTATCCTTAATGAACTACCTTGCTATCGACACCATCCACCTCTGATTGAAACCATATTGCCTGGCTGCCACTCTTTTTATCAATCAACTGCATCTGCTTATCATGCTCTTCGAGTTCACTTGCTGTCGCAGTGACCACTTTCAATGCTGCCCGCCCAGGCTTTAGACGTTGAATATCAGCACTCTCCATGGTATCTGCATTATCATCACCCTGGCTATCCAGCGAGAGGTTGCGCTGCCCACCGGTCATCGCTAAGTAAACATCTGCGAGAATTTCCGAATCTAGCAGCGCACCATGCAACTCACGCTTGGTGTTATCAATAAAGTAGCGCTTACAGAGGGCGTCCAGGCTATTTCTCTGCCCTGGGTGTTTTTTACGTGCCATTGCCAAGGTGTCAACCACCGTGCAGTGGTCACGAATATCCGTAAATTGACCATTCAGCAATTTGAACTCATGGTTAATAAAACCAATATCGAATGCCGCGTTGTGGATGATTAACTCTGCCCCTTTGATGAATTGAAGAAAGTCATCGGCAATCGCCCCATAGAGCGGTTTATCTGTCAAAAATTCATTGGTAATACCATGAATTTCAATCGCCTCCTGCGGCACCTCTCGCTCAGGCTGAATATATTGATGATAGTTATTCCCCGTCAAACGGCGGTTAATCATCTCAACACAACCGATTTCAATAATACGATGTCCCGATTTAGGCTCTATGCCGGTTGTCTCTGTATCCAATATAATTTGGCGCATAATAGTATAAGTCCTGATGCCTTAAATAATCTCTGAATTAAGAAGGGAGCTCAGATATCCCTCTGTTTGCCAGATCATCCGCTATCTCATTTTCACGATGGCCGGTATGGCCGCGCACCCAGTGCCACTCCACTTGGTGACGTGCCACCGCCGCATCGAGGCGTTGCCAAAGGTCCACATTTTTTACTGGTTTTTTATTGGCTGTTTTCCAGCCTCGTTTTTTCCAGTTTATAATCCAGTCATTAATGCCGTTTTTCACATATTGTGAATCGGTGGTCAGTGAAACTTCACACGCCTCACTTAAACTCTCAAGCCCCATAATGGCTGCCATCAACTCCATACGATTATTGGTTGTCAGCTTTTCGCCGCCAAACAGCGGTTTTTCCCTGTTATCGTATCGTAACAGCGCCCCCCACCCGCCGGGGCCAGGATTGCCTTTACAGGCACCATCAGTAAACAACTCAACTCTCTTCACTATCATTATCTCTTTGCATGGATGATTGGGCGGTTCCTAATACGCCAAGGCGACGGCGCATCTGCCAGCGGGGGCGAATAGGGGTCAATGTTGAAACCTGCTTTCTGGCCACAAGGATATAGCCTCCACCCAAAATAGGCCAGTAGCGAGCACCCCAGCGCTCCAGCCACATCAATTTTCCCATCAACACCGGATGGCGAAGCGCCGGACGGTAAAAATAGCTCTCTATATGCTCGATCTCATACCCCAGCAGCTTCAACCAATCTTTCACCCGTCCTGGAGATAAAAAGTGCCCTTGCCACGGTAAACGACCCACATTTTTTTGCAGCCACATCGTGCCCCCCCAAAGACTATAAGGGTTAAATCCCATCACCAAAACGTGCCCTTCAGGCACCAAAATCCGATCCACCTCGCGCAATATCTGATGGGCATTATCATGAATTTCAAGGGTATGAGGCAAAACCACCACATCGACACTGTCGGTCACAATCGAGAGTTTGTCGACTTCACACGGCAATAGCGGATAAGGCTGGGAGTGCGCCCGACTGCTATCATCGAGAATAATCCGCTGTTTAATACGGCTCTGACCCAACAGATCCACACTACCCAGCCCACCGACCTGGAGCAGGTAATAACCAAAGAGATCCGCCAGCAGCGCCTCTAGGCGAGGCTGCACCAGTGCCAGAAATTGCTGCCCAGTATAACCACCGTACCAGTGATTCAGCGCATCACGCCGCAATGGATACGTTTTATTTTGGTACTTTAGCTTGCTGATTGCGTTATACATTGCGTAAAATTTCATCTCTTCGATTAATTAGAGATTAGCACTCTTATGCTCACGGTTTACCCTATTACTGCCTTTGAAGATAATTATATCTGGTTAATTGGCAATCAGCAGCATCCACAAGTGGCCATTGTTGACCCGGGTGATGGTGAGCGGGTGATCGCCTACTGTCGATTGCATAATTTAATCCCTGTGGCCATTTTAATCACCCACCACCACGCTGACCATACCGGTGGCATTGCGGCCATTACACAACACTATGAGATCCCGGTTTATGGCCCGGCCCACGAAAATATCAATGGAGTCACTCACCCGCTAAAAGGGGCAGAGCAGGTTACAATCAGCGAAATAGCGGCTACATTCCAAGTCATTGATACGCCGGGCCACACCGTAGGACACATCATCTATTATGGTCACGAGAGACTCTTTTGCGGCGATACACTGTTTGCAGGGGGGTGCGGGCGAGTGTTTAAGGGCACCGCCGCACAGATGCAACACGCTATGGAGAAAATTAGAGCCTTACCTGACAAAACGTTGATCTATTGTGCACATGAATATACTCTCGCCAACCTGACCTTTGCACAGGTTGCCGAACCTGACAATGGCGCAATCACGCAGCGACTGCAGCAAGTACAGCAGCTTCGCACTGAAAGAAAAGCCACCGTACCCAGTCAGTTAAGTGTTGAAAAGCAGACCAACCCCTTTCTCCGCTGGGACAGCCCGCTACTGATTAAAGCCGCATCAAACTATAGTAAAACAGCGTTAACCCACCCAGTCGAAGTATTTGCCGCTGTACGCAA
The DNA here is from genome assembly GCA_021647245.1 of Gammaproteobacteria bacterium. Taxonomy (NCBI): domain Bacteria; kingdom Pseudomonadati; phylum Pseudomonadota; class Gammaproteobacteria; species Gammaproteobacteria bacterium. Next base: position 46,238 of record JAKIVC010000006.1, on the reverse strand, counting down.
ATGGAAAGACGATTTAGACTGAGCACAAAATCCCCTGATTCACATTGATGGAATATCACTTTGCTACAAACAACGCATAAAATTTCACTCAAGTTAATAGCCCTTTCCAGTAGCCTACTGCTACTCAATGGATGTATCACAGCGCCTGAAAAAGTGAGTGACACACCCTTAGACCCGATCAGCAAGACGGTTCAAACCGAGCAGCCCGAAGAGAGCAATATTGAGTCCATTCACTACATCAGCAAACAACCGGGGAGTGAGGCACTACGTGAGCCACTAGAGCCACTGATTCCCGAACTGACTGACGCTCAAGAGAGCCTGCCCACACCCGCCGCCATAGCCGATGTGACCATCGCAGAGCAAGCGCCCACCATAATCGAGCCGACAGATCTCTGGCACCGTTTGCGCCAAAACTATGGGCTACCCGATAGCGACCACCCCGGCGTAAAAGCTGACCAAGCGTGGTATGCAAAACACCCGGACTATCTACTACGGGTTACTGAGCGCGCACACCCCTATCTGCACTTTATTCTCGAAGAGGTTGAGGCGCGTGGTATGCCCAGCGAAATCGCCCTGCTACCCATCGTTGAGAGCGCCTTCCTGCCCTTCGCCTACTCCCATGGACGTGCCGCAGGCATCTGGCAATTTATACCCAGCACCGGAGAGTACTTTGGTCTAAAACAGAACTGGTGGTATGACGGCCGACGCGATGTCTACGCATCCACAATAGCAGCGCTCACCTATCTACAGCGGCTACATAAAACGTTTGATGGTGACTGGTTGCTCGCCCTTGCCGCCTATAACTCGGGTTCAGGCACTGTTTCACGCGCTATTCGCAAAAACAAGAGCAGAGGAAAACCCACCGATTACTGGAATCTGGACCTACCCAAAGAGACCAAAGGCTATGTGCCAAAACTGCTGGCACTGAGCAATCTTGTCGCCAAGCCTGATGCTTTTAATGTTAAATTCACCTCTATCCCGAATGAACATTACTTTGAAAAAGTCGAGACCGGTGGCCAAATTGACCTTGCCCTCGCCGCCGAATTGGCCGAACTCAGCACCGACCATCTCTACAACCTCAACCCCGGCTTCAATCGCTGGGCGACAGACCCCGCTGGCCCTCACTACCTGCTGCTACCCAAGGAAAACGCGACGATATTTACCCAAGCTTTATCGCAACTCCCTGAAAATAAACGGGTAAAATGGGTACGCCATATCATTCAGCCGGGAGAAAGCCTGCTATTGATCGCCAAAAAGTATCAAACCAGTGTTGATTTATTAAAAGAGAGCAACAAGATCAGTGGCAGCATGATTCGCGCCGGAAAACATCTTCTGGTACCCACCGCAACGCGCAACCTGAACAGCTACCGTCAAACAGCTGAGATACGCAAAAAAACCATCCAGCAACGCAAACGGGATGGCCATAAGGTCACCCATACCGTAATAGGTGGTGACACACTATGGGATATTTCGAGAAAACATAAAGTTGAGGTCAAAGCGCTTGCAAAGTGGAATGCCATGGCCCCTAGGGACCCCTTAAAACCAGGTCAACAACTGGTCATCTGGAGCAGCAAGCCACCACTGACAATACAGTTCAACAACGGGCCCGGCACACCGCTACAAAACATAAAATACCGAGTCCGCCAAGGAGACTCCCTCTCGCGGATTGCACAAAAATTTAGCGTAACCGTGGCCGACTTAAAACGCTGGAACAGCCTCAACACCCAAAAATACCTACAACCAGGACAGCGCATCACGCTCTATGTTGATGTCACCCGCCAATCGGGGAGCTAGCCCACCACCTGCTGGACAAGCTCCATTTTGGTGTTATAGCGTCCACTTCTCCCGGAGGAGACTTACAGATTTCACGGCGTAACCAGCTCTGCATAGGTTTCTGAAAAAGCGGTTATCGCTTTATCTAGGTCGGCCTTGGTGTGGGCGGCTGAGATTTGGGTGCGGATGCGCGCTTTCCCTTTGGGTACGACCGGAAAAAAGAAACCGATGGCGTAAATTCCGCGCTCCAGAAGCCGTTGTGACATTTTTTGCGCTAGCTGAGCGTCACCCAGCATGACAGGGACAATGGGATGCTCGCCCGCCGCAATGGCAAACCCTGCTGCCTGCATCCCGGCCCTGAAGTAACGTGTATTCTCTTCCAGTCGATCACACAGTGCCGTTGATGCCGAGAGCATCTCTAACACTTTAATCGATGCGGCACAGATAGCCGGTGCCACGGTGTTGGAAAACAGGTAAGGACGAGAGCGCTGACGCAACATGTCGATAATCTCTTTACGTCCCGAGGTGTAGCCACCGGAAGCGCCGCCCAGTGCTTTACCAAAGGTGCCGGTTATAATATCCACCCGATCCATTACGCCACAATACTCATGCACACCACGGCCTTGTTTACCCATAAACCCGACCGCGTGGCAATCATCATGGTGAACCATTGCATCATATTTATCAGCCAGATCGCAGATTTTATCAAGCTGCGCGATGGTGCCATCCATCGAAAAAACACCATCGGTAGTAATCAGTATCCGCCGCGCTCCGGCTGCTTTTGCCTCTTTTAGCTTCAGCTCAAGATCATGCATATCACTGTTTTTATAGCGGTGGCGGGCTGCTTTACAGAGCCGGACGCCATCAATAATCGAGGCGTGATTTAATTCGTCGGAGATCACTGCATCTTGATGGGTCAAAAGGGTTTCAAATAACCCGGCATTGGCATCAAAGCAGGCGGCGTAGAGAATGGTATCTTCCATGCCGAGGAATTGACTCACTTTATCTTCCAACACTTTGTGGATACTCTGGGTACCACAGATAAAGCGTACTGAGGAGAGGCCAAAGCCCCACTGATCGTAACTCTGTTTGGCTGCTTGAATCACTTCAGGATTATTAGCCAGACCAAGGTAGTTGTTGGCGCACATGTTGACCACTTCGCGGCCATCCGCCAGGGTGATGTCATTTTTTTGGTCTGAGGCGATAATACGTTCGGTCTTCCATAGCCCAGCCGCTTGTATCTCTGCTAGATCTTTTGCCAGACTTTTTTGTGCACTTTTATAGGCCATGGTAATTACCCCGTTAGAGGCCTTTGCATCTGTTTGTACAAAGGCATTCGCTTGTTAATCGCACCACTCCAGCACAACCTTGCCCGACTGCCCAGAGCGCATAACATCAAACCCTTTTTGGAAGTCGGTGTAGTGAAAGCGGTGGGTGATAATCTTCTCCAGCGGCAAGCCGCTTTGAACCATCATGACACCCTTGTACCAGGTTTCAAATATTTCGCGGCCATAGATGCCTTTGATATTTAACCCTTTAAAGACCACTTGATCCCAATCAATACCCGTTCCATTGGGCATGATGGCCAGCATGGCGATACTGCCACCATTGATCATTTTGCTCAGCATATCTTTAAACGCATGGGGTGACCCTGACATCTCCAGGCCCACGTCAAACCCTTCGAGAATACCCAGGCTACGCATAAACTCGCGGCTGATGGTGTGCTCTTTAACATTTAACGGGATCACTCTGGGTGCCACTTTTTTTACCAGGTCGAGCCGATATGGGTTGAGGTCGGTAATCACAACATTGCGCGCTCCGCAATGTGTCGCCACCATGGCGGCCATGATACCAATCGGCCCTGCACCGGTGATCAGGACATCTTCGCCCACCATGTTGAAAGAGAGCGCTGTGTGCACCGCATTACCATAAGGGTCAAAACAGGCCAGCACCTCGGTAGGGATTTTAATATTGGGTCTGAATACATTTTTTGCCGGGATCGAGAGATACTCAGCAAAGCAGCCGGTACGGTTCACGCCGATACCGATGGTATTGGGGCAGAGGTGTCGCCGCCCTGCCAGGCAGTTGCGACACCGTTCACAAACAATGTGCCCCTCTCCCGAGACCACATCACCGATCTTGATATCTTCCACGTTGGCGCCCATCTCCACCACCACACCGGCAAACTCGTGGCCAATGGTCATCGGCACTGGAATGGTTTTTTGCGCCCACTCATCCCAGTTATAGATATGGATGTCGGTACCACAGATCGCTGTTTTTTGAATTTTCACCAGCACATCGTTATTGCCCACCTCTGGCAGCGGCACATCCTCCATCCACAACCCCTGCTGAGCCTCGCGTTTAACCAGCGCTTTCATCGTCTCCATGCTCGAACCTCACTACTCATTAAGGGGTGTTAGGGTGTCGCAAACAGCTCTACCAACTTTTCACCTGGCTGATCCGCACGCATAAAGGCTTCACCAACCAGAAAAGCATTCACCTGGTGATCACGCATCAGAGCCACATCCTGTTGATCAACTATGCCACTTTCTGTCACTACAATTCGGTCGTCAGGTATCTGTTGTAACATATCCAGCGTGGTTTGCAGGCTCACATCAAAGGTACGCAAGTTGCGGTTATTAATTCCGATCAAGGGCAGGTTGAGTGGCAGGGTTCGCTGTAACTCCGCTTCATCGTGTACTTCAATCAACACATCCATCGCCAGTCTGCTCGCTGACTCAGCCAGCTGAGCCAACTGCTTGTCATCGAGCACCGCCGCGATCAATAAAATACAGTCCGCGCCGATTGCCCGTGCTTCAACTACCTGGTATTCGTCAATAATAAAGTCTTTACGAATCACCGGCAGGCTGCAGGCATCACGGGCCTGTTGCAGGTAGCGTTCATGGCCTTGAAAGAAGTCCGTATCGGTTAGAACAGAGAGGCAAGCCGCCCCCCCTTTTTCGTAACTGCGGGCAATCTCCGCCGGTATAAAATTTTCGCGAATCACCCCTTTGCTGGGTGAAGCTTTTTTTATCTCGGCAATGACCGCAGCCTGCCCGGCATTTAATTTGGTTTGAATTGACCGAACAAAACCACGGGGAGAAGATGCGCTGGCGGCTTGTTTTCTGAGTGTATCGATGGCGACTCGCGCACTGCGCTCTGCGATCTCCTGCCTTTTGCGGGCAATGATTTTCTTTAATATATCGGGGGGATTACTCATAGCGTGTCGGCCACCATTATTCGGCTAGGTTTAGAAGGTGTTTGTCAGGGTAACCAATGCATCCAGCTTGGCGCGTGCTCTACCCGATGCAATCACTTCAGCCGCCTTTTCGACACCCTCTGCAAGGGTGTCGACCAGGTTTGCGGCATAGATCGCGGCACCGGCATTCAGCACCACAATATCACGGGCAGGGCCTAGCTCGTTATTCAGTACCGCTTTGATCACTGCCAGGCTCTGGTCGGCACAGTCAACTGCAAGCTCGCTTATTTTGCCCCGTGCAATGCCAAACTCTTCGGGGGTAATGGTGTAGCCGTTAATCGTGCCATCTTTAAGCTCTGCCACACGGGTTGGGCTCTCTATGGAGATTTCATCCAGGCCATCAACCGCATGCACCACCAGTACATGCTGGCTGCCCAACTGCTTCAATACCTGTGCTAACGACTCAACCCACGGCTCGGCAAAAACACCTAGCACCTGGTTAGGTGCTGCGGCCGGATTGGTAAGCGGGCCAAGTACATTAAACAGGGTGCGAACCCCCATCTCTTTGCGTGGGCCAATGGCGTGTTTCATGGCTCCGTGGTGTGCCGGGGCAAACATAAAACCAACCCCAAGTTCATCCACACACTGTGCCACCTGCTGCGGGGTGATATCCAATTTTACGCCGGCGGCCTCCAGCACATCGGCACTGCCGGTATTACTGGAGATGGAGCGGTTGCCATGCTTCGCTACCTGCCCACCGGCGGCGGCAACAACAAAGGCGGAAGCGGTGGAGATGTTGAAAGTTTTAGCACCATCACCACCGGTTCCGCAGGTGTCGACCAGGTGGTCACCCGCAATGGAGACCGGTGTTGCCAGCTCGCGCATCACGGTGGCCGCTGCTGTGATCTCATCGACCGTTTCGCCCTTAATACGCAAACCAACCAGAAAACCACCGATCTGTGCCGGTGTCGCTTCACCCGTCATGATCAGACGCATGGTGGCGACCATCTCCTCTCGGGTCAGGTCGTGATTATCAATTACGGCTTGAATCGCCTGCTGCATTTTCACGCTTTGATCTCCCCTACCGGGCGCATGCCTGATTTCTGCTGCAAGAAGTTATCCAGCATCTCATGCCCCTGCTCAGTCAGAATGGATTCCGGGTGAAATTGCACCCCTTCAATCATATATTTTTTGTGGCGCACACCCATGATCTCTTCAAGTTCACCACCCGCTGTCTCTGTCCAGGCTGTCAGTTCCAGAGACTCCGGCAGTGCGCTTTTATCAATGACCAGTGAGTGGTAGCGTGTCACCTGTAACGGGTTTTTCAACCCCTTAAACACCCCAACATCCCGGTGTTTAACCGGTGAGGTTTTACCATGCATAATTTGACCGGCGTGGATAATGCGGCCACCAAAAGCCTGGCCGATACTTTGATGCCCAAGGCAGACACCCAATATCGGCAGCTTTCCTTTGAAGTGTTCAATCACCGCCAGCGAGATACCCGCTTCATTGGGTGTGCAGGGGCCGGGGGAAATCATCAAATGATCCGGTTTTTTTGCCTCAATCTGTTGCAGGGTAATCTGGTCATTACGGTACACCTCCACCTCAGCACCCAGCTCACCGAGGTATTGCACCAGGTTGTAGGTGAAGGAGTCGTAGTTATCGATCATTAACAGCATTAAATCAGCTTCCGCGATAGAAACGTAAAGACGTTTTTCAATTATTTATGGAGGATCTGAACACGTCATGAATATTTTATGCTGACTGAAATTACCCTCACTCACCCCAAAAAGGCACCAATAGGGCGACTATTGCTGCGCATTTCAAAACAAACGAGAGCAACCCCCTCTCAGTCTAAATTCATCCAGACTTAGTCAGAACTTCCTTTACGATGGCCATCAAGTCCTGCAGTGGCCATTTCGACGGCCTTAAAGACAGCACGCCCTTTGTTCATGGTCTCTTTCCACTCATATTTGGCAATGGAGTCGTGCACCACGCCAGCTCCCACTTGAATATGGAGCTGTTGATCCTTAATGACTGCGGTGCGAATGGCAATCGCGGTATCCATATTACCACTCCAGGAGAGGTAGCCCACCGCACCCGCATAAACACCTCGCTTAACCGGCTCTAGCTCATCAATAATCTGCATTGCGCGAATTTTTGGCGCACCGCTCACTGTGCCCGCCGGGAATGTGGCACGCAGCACATCCATTGGTGAGGTGTTCTTTTTCAGAATACCGGTCACATTAGAGACAATGTGCATGACATGAGAGTAGCGCTCGATCTTCATTTTTTCGGTGAGTTTAACACTCCCAGTCTCGGCGATGCGCCCCGCATCATTACGGCCAAGGTCAATCAACATCAGATGCTCTGCAAGCTCTTTGGGGTCGGCCAGTAACTCTTTCTCCCAGGCCTGATCTTCTTCTTCCGTGGTGCCACGAGGGCGTGTGCCAGCAATGGGGCGCACGGTCACCTCTCCCTCTTCCAGACGCACTAAAATTTCGGGAGAGGAGCCCACAATGTGGAAATCAGCTAAATCCATAAAGTACATATAGGGTGATGGATTGAGGCTGCGAAGTGCACGGTAAAGATCTAGCGGACGCGCTTTGAAAGGCACAGAGAGGCGCTGTGAAAGCACCACCTGCATGACATCACCCTCGGCGATATACTGTTTACACACCTCAACGGCATCCTTAAAACGCTGCTCGGTGAAGCCTGAAACAAAGTCATCCTCATCAACCGTATCGAGCCGTTCGGAACAGTGGCTGGGAACCGCCTCCCCCATCTTACCAACCAGGTGATCCAGGCGACGTTCGGCCAGGCCCAAAGCATCTGGCTGATCCAGATCCGCATGGACAATAATGTACATTTTACCACTGAGATTATCGAACACCACCACCTCTTCCGAGAGTGCCAGCAGAATATCTGGATTATTCAGTGGGTCGGGGTTTGGGCACGCTTTGAGCCTCGGTTCGATATAGCGGATCGTATCATAACCAAAGTAGCCAACCAGGCCACCGGTAAATCGTGGCAATCCCGCCACTTCACTCACCTCAAAACTTGCCTGTAATGTTTCCACCCAAGTGAGTGGGTCTTCAACGGTGATGGTCTCGATCACTCGCTGATCCTCAATCATCGAAATTTGATGACCATGGATACGAAAAGCGGTGCGACTGGGGAGGCCAATCATAGAGTATCGCCCCCACTTTTCACCGCCTTGTACCGATTCAAACAGATAGGAGTATGGCCCATGGGCCAATTTCAGATAAACACTCAGCGGGGTCTCCAGATCAGCAAGTATTTCGCGCATTACTGGAGTGCGTTTAAAACGTTTGTTACGCAGCGATTGAAACTGTTGTTGTGCCATTGTTGGTTACCACTAAATAGTAAGATGAATACCGAAACCCAAAATCAAACGGGCTTTACCATCGCTCTTTTAGTGTCATGACCTGTCTCATTCTCACGCCTTTATAACATTAGCCAGTTGCGCCATGGAGTCGATCACCAGGTCGGGATTTGAATCACGAATATCAGCACCGTGATTATAACCATAACTCATACAGATAATACCAAAACCTGCGGCACGCGCTGCCTTTACGTCTGAGATTGAATCGCCAATCATCAGTGCTTTTTCGGGGGCTACGCCCAACACCTCAGCAGAGTGCAGCAGCGGTAGTGGATGTGGCTTTCGCTCTGCAAGGGTATCACCACAAATGATCGATTCGAAATCATCAAAAACAGCCAGTTTTTTCAAAATAGGCAGGGTGAACTGCGCCGCCTTATTGGTCACACAGCCGAGTCGGATATTTTGGCTTTTCAACCAATCTATCCCTTCACGAACGCCCTCATAAAGGTAGCTTTTCTGGCAACTATTCTCAGCATACAGCGCCATAAAAATCGGGTAAGCTTGCTGAAAAAGTGCCTCATCAGGCTCGCCTTGCAGCTGATTGACCAGTGCACGTCGCACCAAACGTTCAACCCCATTCCCTACCCAATCGCGAACAGCCGTCTCACCACGTGGTGGCATCTCAAGCTGCTGCATCATTTCATCAATGCAGTAAGCCAGGTCGGGTACCGAATCGACCAGCGTACCATCCACATCAATCAAAACCATCTCTGGCTTATTAATCATAACTTAATCCTGATCATGCGGGCGCTCCCACTTCGCCATCTAGCGATGGCACCTAGGTGTTCAACAATATTTTAGCGGGAAACGCCTGTCGATAAGCTACCGGGCTACTTTAGCCAATTCGGCACGGAAAGCCGCCATAACGGTGTCGTAATCATTGGCATCTGCTGTATTTCGTGCGCCGAATACTGCCGACCCAGCCACAAACATATCAGCGCCTGCTTCAGCGATTTCACGGATATTATCGACCTTAACGCCTCCGTCAATCTCCAAACGAATATCGCGGCCCGACTCATCAATAATTTTGCGCGCTTCACGCAGTTTATCCAGTGTAGCGGGGATAAAGCTCTGACCGCCAAAACCGGGGTTAACTGACATCAGCAGTATAATATCCACTTTATCGATCACATGTTTCAATACATCGAGTGAAGTGGCTGGATTAAAGACCAAACCCGACTTACACCCTTCGCCTTTAATCAGCTGAAGGGTACGATCAACGTGCTCGGATGCTTCTGGGTGGAAGGTGATATAACTTGCCCCCGCTTTGGCAAAATCAGGAATAATCCGGTCAACCGGCTTCACCATCAGATGAACATCAATATCTGCAGTAACGCCATGTTTACGCAGCGCTTCACATACCAGCGGACCAATCGTTAAATTGGGCACATAGTGGTTATCCATTACATCGAAGTGAACGATGTCAGCACCCGATTTAAGTACATTGTCTACCTCCTCACCCAGTCGAGCAAAATCAGCAGAGAGGATTGAGGGAGCAATTTTAAAATCAGCCATGGTTAAAACCTCTTAGGTTGCGGTGCGAAACACCCTGTTTACATTCAGCAAAAATTCGAGCGCCAACTCTACCCGATTTGAACAATCTTTTCAGCCCTTCGCTGCGGATATCTTATTCAGATCGTGATAGAAAGGCAGAATACCAAGTAAAACAGGCAGGTTTAGAAGCTAAAAAAGATATTGATTGTATCCGCAAGGTCGGCGACTATTTTTATATTACCGTGGAATCAACAAGTTGAGAAGCGCGCAGACCTCTACCCTGGAAACAGGAATTATCGGTGCGTGTATAGCGTCGCGGCTCATGGTATCTTCAGGGTCTCTGAAACAAGCCTTGGTTATCGGCTCTGCCTTTTGCTGGCAATACCGGATCGATAGGTACTTTATAGAGGAATTCATGAAAATACTACTCGTAGAAGATGACTGCCTCACGCTAACACTACTCAGCCACTGGCTATCAGAAGCTGGCTTCACTTTTGACTGTGCACGCGATGGCCTAGAGGCCGTAACGCTGGCCTACCAAAGCAATCACTATCAACTCGGAATTATCGACATTGAGATGCCGGAACTAAACGGCATCGCTGCGGCCGATTTGATACGAAGCCACCAACCACATATCGTATTTATATTCACCTCTAGCGGTGTCACGCACCGAAACTATTGTCTCCACCGACCGCAGGATACCTTTATTGAAAAACCCTGCACCCAATCAAAACTAATGGAGCTGATTACAGCTGCAACATCAAAAATGTCAGGTGGACCTCTTGGAAGATAAAGAGTAAAAACAGAAGGGTTTCAGCTACTCGAATTTTGCAGATAGGCTTTTTGTGCTCGGCGGTAGGTATTAAAGTCACCAATCCTCTCGGAAAGGTGTTGTAAAGAGTTTTCGGTTAATTCACGCAACTTTTCATCGAGCGTTACGATACGCTGCAGTGCAACCTGTATCAACTGCCGCTCCGCATCGATAACAGGCAACAGGTCGTACTCTTTTAAATTTTTATCGCGCTCGTCTTGCAATAACATCATTGCCGACCACTCTTTCTCAACTACCAACGCATACATTTTTTCAGTCACTTTTTCAGCATCGAGCAGTCGCTGTAACTTTTCACTCACTATGAGCCACCTGCGCTGGGCCATCTCTTAGCGCCATGGGAATATCATCCCATCCCACCTTGACCTCCCGTAACAGGTCAATCACCTCATCAATCATCGCAATATCGTCATTGCGATTGGCCTCGACCAGTCGCCTTTCCATATAGTCGTAAAGAGAGTAAAGGTTCTGAGAAATATCACCCCCTTTATCCATATCCAAACTACCCCGTAAACCGCCAATAATCGAGATTGCCCAGAAGATAAACCGCCCTTTTTCAGCAATATCTCCACGCTCGACAAACCCTTTTGCCGCCGCTAATTTATCCAGGGCACCTTCCATCAGCAATTGTATAAGGCGGTGGGGAGATGCGGATTCGACCCCTGAAGAGGTACCAACCTGACTGTATTGATTGATGCCTTTTCTTGCATTTGGAAATGACATTAAGCTTCCCCAGTAAGTTATTTTTAACCAAGAAAGAGAGCCCATGCACTCTGTGAGTCTAGGCAGCTCTCATATGAGCTTTTGATTTACCCCGAAAAAACATGCACATTTCAGGATAGCACCCTATCGAAATTCGTTACCTCAAAGAATATTTTTCTCCGCATGAAGATCACAGAGTCGAACAGAATCACCCGTAAAAAACACTAATTGTTATTCGACATTGCACCCAATTGAGCGGTCAGATAAGCGCCTGTTGAATTCATTTTTGCAACCAATCCATCCAGCGTGCTGAATTGATTGAAGTAGTTTTGCTCCCGAGTCTCGAGCAGCGCTTCCAGGCGGAGAATGTTATTATCCAGTCGCCGAACACTCTCTTGCAAGCCATTTGAGCGGATATCGATAAGCCCGGTACTGGATTGAAGCATCAGATCTGCAGAATCGGCAAGCCGCATAGCAATGCCATCGGTGGCATTGCCAAACAGGTGCGCCACATCAGAAAAATTATTTGCAATAGCCGCATCAAAATCTGCAGCATCCAGCTCTAACTTTCCGGTATCTTTGTTGGTTGTAACCCCCACCTCGGAGAGCATCGTTAAGTTGCCGCCGGCCACAGCGGTATTAATTTCACCGCGAAATTCTGAAACGACTCTGCGCAGTGAACTGTCACCCGCCAGCTTCCCCGTGTCAACAGCACCCAACTGGTCAACTTTAGTCAAAAGGTCATTGTAGCCAGAGACAAACCCCTCAATTGATTTTTTTACTTCATCTTTGTCGTTCGCAATATCAACCCGGCTACTGCCCACACCGGTCAATTCCAGCGTAACACCACCAATAACATCATTGATAGAGTTCGAAGCTCGAGTGATACCGGCAACTCCATCAACTGAAAATAGCGCGTCCAGCTTACTCAAATCAGCCAAGGGCGTACCTGAAAGGTCAGGATCATCATTTAATGTGGCCAAGCCGAGTGCTGAGGTGTTTCCAGAACCCGCATAACTGGCCTGAATACGCTCATCATAACCGCTATTTTTTGAGGTGAGGCTCAGTTGCTGCTCACCGTTGTTGCCGGTAATAAGAGTTGCCGAGACGGCGTCGTTATCGGCATCTGCGTTAATGGCATCGCTTATCTCTGCCAAGGTCATCCCAGCACCGCCATTATAGGTATTAATGGAGAAGGTACTGCTGCCTGCGGTTATATTAAGCGCATCCAACGGATCGGCACCACCAAAAGTAGTGGTGGGTGCCACCATGCCCGCAGAACCCATTTTATGCGGTTGCGCCAAACGATCGACCGTCAGCTGATAGCTGCCTGCCGTTGCATCGCTATCAGTCGTAGCAGTAGTGACACCCTCGTCACTGGAGCTTGCTTTATAAATTTCAAACTTGTCCAGACTGGAGAGGTCATCCATTGCCGCCTTGAAATCATCCAACGCGCTGCGAAGTGTGCCGTAGCCGCTAATTTGATCCTCAAAACTCTGCTTTCGATCTTCAAGACGCAGCAGTGGAACCCGCTCAACGCCCATCATCGCATTAACAATGGCCGTCACGTCGAGGCCGGAGCCGATACCTGGAGCACTAATCATGACATCTCACCTCCAAAACAGAAAATCTGAACCTTACAGAGCATTCAGGCTTTCTCCTGGAACATTGTTCCCGTTATCTCAGAGAGCTGATGTGACATGGCCAACACCTGCTCCGAAGGCATCTGGCGAATCACCTCACCATTTTCAACATTCATCACCTTAACAACGGTGCGTCCACTCTCATCATCAATCTGAAACTGTAATTCACGACGGTACTGCTGGATATGATCATTTAAGTTTTTAACCACATCATCGAGTGCATCGCTCTCTTTTTTTACATCACCGCGATCATCAGCCTTTTTCACCTCGCTGAGTGGTGATAAAGGCGGTGTTTCCTGAGGTCTGCTTGCCTGATTAGGCTCGGTGCTTTGAACGCGTTGATTCGGCTGAGGCGTGGTAGTGATTTTTGATGGATCCAATGGCAACTGCGTAGGTATATTCATGCTCATTGTCCTTTTTTCACATCGAAACTAAACGATACCCCCAAAAACATTGGGGGTATCACCCTATCAGCTACCGTAACAAGCTCAACACACTTTGTGAGGACTGGTTGGCCTGTGACAACATCGCGATGCCCGCTTGCTGTAACACCTGACCTTTGGTCAAAGTAGCTGTTTCAGATGCAAAATCGGCATCCATTATACGGCCACGTGCAGCCTCCTGATTTTCAGAGTTGATACGTAACACATTAATTGCAGACTCCATTCGACTTTGTGCCGCACCCAAATTGGCCCGTGTACTGGTAATGGTATCAATTGCTGCATCAAGATTATCCATCGCAGTCGCCGCATTTGCAGAAGTCGTAATATCACCACCCGTTACAGCAGTAATCGTTCCCGCAGACGTGTAGTTAGAGGTGGTGACTACAATCCGATTATCCGCCTGGTTGTTAGCCCCCACCTGGAAGTTAAATGCACCAGCATCCGCACCCAAAATAGCCTTTCCATTGAATTCAGTAGAGGTAATTACACGCGTCACCTCAGAGGCAAGCGCCTGAAATTCCGCATCCAGATTGGCGCGGTCACTTGCGCTATTAGTGCCGTTGGCAGACTGTACAGACAATTCACGCATGCGCTGCATTAAATCACCCATTGAACCCAGCGCACCCTCAGCGGTTTGCGCCATGGAGATACCATCCGATGCATTACGAATACCCACATTCATACCCTTTACTTGGGCATTCATACGTTCAGCAATCGCAAGACCTGCGGCATCATCCTTGGCACTATTCACACGTAGTCCAGTCGAAAGGCGTGTCATGGAGGTGCTCAACATGCTATCGGTATTAGCAAGTGCGCGCTGTGCGGAAAGTGACATTACATTGGTTTGAACTGATAGAGCCATTTTAGTATCTCCCAAGACCTACCCAATATCCACGGGTATCGCCTCATCTAGATTGTGCTTAGCGGATATATCTTTCAACATTTTCGAAGATATTTACCGCTCCCAGTTCACCTAACGTCCCGGGCAATAAGTTCCTTTAGTTTTTTTATAAAAAAGCACGCCTCTACTCTTTAGCGTTACCTGTACCTTGCTGTTCACGCAGCATTTCCAAGATCGAAACCGAAGGAAACCCATCGGCTACCCGCCCTGTAGATGCTTGATAACTGCGCACTGCTTCACGGGTTTTTCGACCTGCGATGCCATCGGGTGTTCCTGCATCAAAGCCTAGTTCATTGAGGCGCTGCTGCATCTCTTTTGCCGCATCAAAGCTTAAGGGGCGATTATCGGCATTTCGACCACCCTTCAACTCGGGCAGGTCGATTAGACGATCAGCCAGGTGCCCCACCGCAATTGCATATTTAATCGATCGATTCCAATCCATAATGACATCAAAATTATCATAAACCAGAAAAGCCGGGCCCGCTGCGCCTTGGGGTAGAATAATCGCCCCCAATGTTTTATCTTTTGCCAGTGGGCGGCCATCCGCTTTGCTAACACCTTGTGAGCGCCAATAATCAACCGTTTGACGGTTTTTTAAGGTGGCCAGTTGCCAGTTAAAATCTGGGGGCAGGCGTACTTCACGCCCCCAAAGCTCGCCATAGCGCCAACCGATACTCTTTAGATAAAAACCACCTGAGGAGAAAACATCGGGCAGATTCCCCCATAGGTCAATACGGTTATCATTATCGCCATCGGCGGCATACTGCAAAAAAGTGCTCGGCATAAATTGTAGGTGCCCCACCGCTCCAGCCCATGAACCCACCATGTTTTCAGTTTTCACATGCCCCTGATCAATAATACGCAGCGCATCAATCAACTGTTTACGGAAAAATGTGCTACGCCGAGGGTCATATGCCAATGTTGCCAGTGAAGCGATCGTTGAGTGGTTGCCAAGATAGTTGCCGTAGTTGGTCTCCATACCCCAAAAAGCAACCAAATAGCGTGCAGGAACACCGTACTGCTGCTCTATTTCAGAAAGCAGTTTGGCATGTTTTTTCAACATGCTTTTGCCGCGCTGGATACGCCAGTTGGTTATACGAGCATCCAGGTAAGACCAAAAGGTCTGAGTGAATTCTGGCTGGCGGCGGTCGAGTGCCACCACCTTCTCCACCACACTCAGGTCGGTTAAAGCATGCTGGACCGTTTCGGCTGAAATGCCCTCGCGAAGCGCCTCGTCGCGCAGATCAGCCAGCCACTCTGCAAAAGAGATTTCACTATTCACATCAGATTTGCTATAGACCGCACTACTAAAAAGCAGTGCTATAAAAAATAGCACGATTGGAATGGTTGAGTTTTTACGTCGCTTTACTATCATCATTTCACATTATCACAATTTATTATCTTGACCCATTAAAACGGCGGCTCTGAACTGAGCCGTAGTCGTTCTCTCGAGGTGGGGTGTTGAATAACGAGTTCGTTGGCGTGCAGTTGGAGGCGCGGCACTTTCATCTTAATATCAGGCGGCGCGTAAAGGGAGTCCCCCAAAATAGGGTGGCCTAGGGATAACATATGCACCCGCAACTGGTGGGATCGACCTGTAACGGGTGATAGGGCAACACGTGTCGCCTCTAAGGTCTCATCATAAGAGAGGGAGTGGTAACGGGTTAAGCTGGGTTTTCCCGCTTCATGATCTACTTTCTGTCGCGGACGATTTGGCCAATCACAAATAAGTGGTAAGTTAATTTCACCACTCTCGGCATCCGGCCTGCCCGCAATAAGAGCGGTGTACTGTTTTTCAACACACCGTGTCTGGAAAGCATGGCTGAGCAGCCGATGCGCCTCTTTACCTCGTGCTAAAATCAGAATACCCGATGTCGCCATATCCAGGCGATGTACGGTCAACGCATCGGCAAAGCAGCGCTGCACACGATAAATCATACAATCCTGTTTATCCACTCCCCGTCCCGGCACAGAGAGCAGCCCACTCGGTTTGTTGACAACAACCAGCTGGTCATCCTGGTAAATAAGATCCAAACCATCGTCCACAGGAGGTGTATAACAGAAATCATTCATCGGAGAGTTGGAGGGAGCTGGTGTTTTTCATGGGAATAGGTGCGGCGTGTAGAAGGGTAAAGGGCACCCCGCAGAGCACCCCTCTAGTGTAGAGGATAACTACCCTTTGTAACGCTGCATCACCAGTGTTGCGTTGGTACCACCGAAGCCAAAGCTATTACTCATCACCCTATCCAGGTGCAGCTCTTCGAGCTTGCGTACAATCGGCATCCCTTGTGCCGCTGCATCGAGTTCTTCGATGTTAGCGGATGCGGCAACAAAGCCCTCTTCCATCATGATAATCGAATAGATCGCCTCATTAACACCCGCCGCACCCAGTGCGTGCCCGGTGAGTGATTTAGTGGAGTTGATCTTTGGCATATCATCGCCAAACACATCACGAATTGCTCCCAGCTCTTTCACATCACCCGCCGGGGTGCTGGTTCCGTGGGCGTTGATATAGTCAATTTTGCCATCAACCGTCGACATCGCCAGCTGCATACAGCGCACCGCACCTTCTCCGGATGGCTGCACCATATCAAAGCCATCAGATGTGGCACCATAACCTACGATTTCGGCATAGATTTTGGCACCGCGTGCCTCCGCATGTTCCAATGACTCTAAGACCACCAAGCCACCGCCACCGGAGATGACAAAGCCATCACGATGAGCATCGTAGGCTCGGGAGGCTTTATCAGGCGTTTCGTTATATTTGCTTGAGAGCGCACCCATTGCATCAAACATCAACGAGCTCTCCCAGCTCAGCTCCTCACCACCACCGGCAAAAACAACATCCTGTTTACCCATTTGAATCTGCTCGCAGGCGTTGCCAATGCAGTGAGCACTGGTCGAACAAGCTGAACTGATCGAATAGTTAATCCCTTTAATTTTGAAGGCGGTTGCCAAATTTGCTGACGTGGTTGAACCCATGGTTTTTGGCACCATATAAGGTCCAACACGGCGAACACCACGCTCACGCAGAATATCTGCCGCAGCAACGGAGTTGGCATGAGATGCACCACCAGACCCTACGATTAAACCGGTACGCGGGTTGGATATTTGCTCTTTTGTCAGACCCGACATCTCAACCGCTTGCTGCATTGCGATATAGTTGTAGGCCGCTGCCGCCCCCATAAATCGACGAATTTTACGCTCAATCAGCGCTTCAATATCGATATTGATCGAGCCGTAAACATGAGAACGAAAACCCTTTTCCGCATATTCAGAGGCGTACTCGATACCCGACCTTCCTTGTCGCAATGAGTCCGCTACTTCTTGTCTATTGTTGCCAATACTGGAAACAATGCCCAAACCGGTAATAACGACGCGTTTCAAGAGCACCCCCTAAAAGTTTTCTGTCGAGGTAAAAAGACCCACTCGTAAATCTTTGGCGGTATAAATTTCACGGCCATCCACCTCCATGCGAGCGTCAGCAATACCCATCACCAATCGGCGCATAATTAACCGTTTGATATCGATGCGATAAGTTACTTTTTTGCACTCAGGCGTTACTTGGCCTGTAAACTTAACCTCACCGGATCCCAAGGCGCGACCACGACCCGCGCCGCCCATCCAACCTAGGTAAAAACCAACTAACTGCCACATTGCATCCAGCCCCAAGCAACCCGGCATCACTGGATCATTATTAAAGTGACACTCAAAAAACCACATGTCGGGATTGATATCCAGCTCGGCAATAATCTGTCCTTTTCCGTGCTCCCCACCCTCCTCAGAGATCGTTGTGATCCGATCCAGCATCAGCATTGGCGGCGCAGGCAGTTGTGCGTTGCCAGGGCCAAAAACTTCACCTTGTCCGCAACGAATCAAATCTTCGTAGGAGTAACTTGGTTGTTTTGTCATTTTCCATCCTCGGATGCCGAACGATAGTGCCGACAACGCTAGTTCTTTAAATACACACCAAAAAGTTGTCGCATTATACTGCAATTAATACGCTAAGCCCATCCTTTGGACTCATTTCATATTGAACAATGCAGTGAGTAACGCGCTCACCTTCTTTCTGCTATGATTGATAAAACCGTATGACAACAATAAAGAATTGAGATTCAATGAGTTCAGCAACCTTAACCCTCGCCAAACAGTTGATCAACCGACCTTCGATTACGCCCTCTGACGGGGGGTGTCACGATTTAATGATCAAGCGACTGGAAGCAATTGGCTTTACGATTACCCGGCTCCCCTTCGGCGAGGTCGATAATTTTTGGGCGCATCGAGGTGAATCTAAGCCTCTGTTTGCATTTGCAGGGCATACCGACGTTGTGCCAACAGGCCCTTTAAATGAGTGGGACTCCCCCCCTTTTGAGGCGACTGAGCGCGATGGCTACCTCTACGGGCGTGGTGCGGCCGATATGAAAGGGAGCCTTGCGGCGATGATAACCGCCTGTGAAACATTTGTAGCACAGCACCCTGATCACCTCGGCACCCTTGGCTTTTTGATCACCAGTGATGAAGAGGGCCCCTCCATCAACGGCACGGTCAAAGTTGTCGACTATCTTGAAAAAAACAACATAAAGATGGATTACTGCCTGGTTGGTGAGCCTTCAAGCACCACAAAATTGGGTGATGTCATCAAAAATGGGCGGCGTGGCTCACTGGGATGCCGCTTGGTTATTAAGGGAATTCAAGGACATGTTGCCTACCCACACCTGGCAGAAAACCCGATACACAAAGCGATGCCTGCACTAACCGAACTCTGCGCAATTGAGTGGGACAATGGGAATGAGTTTTTCCCCGCCACCTCTTTTCAAATATCCAACATTAACAGTGGCACGGGCGCAACGAATGTTATTCCTGGTGAATGCGAGGTGATTTTCAACTTTCGATACTCAACTGAAACCACCCATCAAAAGCTCCAGCAACAGGTGGAGTCGATCCTTGACCGCCATCAGCTCAATTACCAAGTCGAGTGGAATTTATCAGGACTCGCCTTTCTAACCAAAGCGGGTGCGCTGGTCGAGGCCACGGGTGATGCCATAGAGTCTATAACCGGTTACCGTGCCGAGCTCTCCACATCCGGTGGAACCTCAGATGGTCGTTTCATTGCGCCAACAGGCTCACAAGTGGTAGAACTGGGGCCCATCAACGCAACCATCCACAAGGTAAATGAGTGTGTACGCAGCAGTGACCTTGACCTCCTTAGCTCAATATATCAACGCCTGCTGAAGAATCTACTCACCAAGTAACAAGATAAAGATTGCATCATCGGCTTTTAATGCAGTAGTTTAATACTGAGCCTACCGGGGGAAATATGATAGAGAAGAGACGCTTTACACGCATACCATTTGAGGCAACTGCCAATATTGTCAACGTTATGGGCAGCTGGAGCAGTCCGCTTATCGACATCTCGTTAAAGGGCGCACTGCTTGACCGACCCAGCGACTGGGAAGGCGCGTTGGGGGATAAGTTCTTGATTGAGCTTGATCTTGATGGAGGAGAGAATGCCGTCTCGATCAGAATGGAAGCTGAGGTGACACACCTGGATGATAAACATATCGGCTTCAACTGCCTGCACATAGGCCTAGATAGCATCACCCACCTGCGCCGCTTAATTGAATTGAACCTAGGCGATGAGAGTATTCTCGATCGTGAACTTGCCGCTCTGATTGAGAACAAAGATCGATAGAAATCAGCAACTACAAATAGCCTAATGCGTCACTCAAGCGACTGACGGCTATAATCTCCAGCCCCTCTATTTTACCGCTTTTGGGGGCATTCTCTTTTGGTATAATCGCACGCTTGAAACCGTGCTTCGCCGCCTCTTTCAAGCGATCCAAGCCACTCTGCACTGGCCGCACCTCTCCGGACAGCCCCACCTCACCAAAGACTATTGTCCCATTATCGAGGGGTCGGCTACGCAAGCTGGAAAGCACTGCCATGATCACAGGCAGGTCGGCCGCTGTTTCGGTGACCCGAACACCACCCACCACATTCACAAACACATCCTGATCAAAGGTGGGTATACCGCCATGCCGATGCAGCACCGCCAGTAGCATGGCCAAACGGTTGTGTTCCAAGCCAATCGTTACACGCCGTGGGTTGGCAAGGTGGCTCTCATCCACCAGTGCCTGAACCTCTACCAGCAGTGGCCGAGTTCCCTCGCGGGTAACCATCACCACACTGCCAGGAACCGGCTCAGGGTGCCGTGAAAGAAACATCGCTGAGGGGTTGGTGACAGCGCGCAGCCCTTTCTCTGTCATGGCAAACATACCCAGCTCGTTCACCGCGCCGAAACGATTTTTGATGGCGCGTATGGCGCGAAATGAGCTACTGGCATCACCTTCGAAATAGAGCACCGTATCAACCATGTGCTCCAACACCCTTGGCCCTGCCAAGGTACCCTCTTTTGTGACATGTCCCACCAGAAAAATCGCCGTATCACTCTGCTTAGCATAACGTACCAGCATCGCAGCACTTTCACGCAGCTGGGAGACACCGCCGGGTGCTGATTGAAGCGCCTCGGTGTAGACCGTTTGAATGGAGTCAATGACCATCACTTTAGGCTGCGCTTGTTGAGCAATTTCCAGGATACGTTCAACACAGGTCTCTGCCAGCAGCTGAAGACGATCCAGTTGAAGGCTGAGCCGCTGAGCACGCGCACTCACCTGATAGAGCGACTCCTCGCCGGTAATATAGAGACAAGGCAACCGGTCGCTCAGCGCCGCTATCGCTTGTAGTAACAGAGTGGATTTACCGATTCCAGGGTCACCGCCCAGCATCACAACCGCACCATGGACCAAGCCGTCGCCTAATACCCGATCCAGCTCCTTAATGCCCGTGAGGGTTTTCAGGTCGGTGCGGCGCTCCACGTCAGAGAGCATCTGTATTTGTGAACGAACTCCACCACTGTAACCTGCAAAACGGGGGTGAACATTCGCCGGCGATGCCGACTCAAACTTCTGCTCAACCAGCGAGTTCCAGACCCCACAATCTGCACATTGACCCGCCCACTTGCCTGCCTGGGCACCGCACTCGGTACAGGCAAAAACTGTTTTAGCCTTGGCCATCGCTCACCCCAAATACTCCAACTTAACCCGTGATGTAACTCCGCACAGCAGCTCATAGCCAATCGTATCTGCTGCGATGGCAACCCGTTCTATGGCAAGCCCAGCACCCCATAAAACAGCCTCGTTACCACATTGGGCACCTGGGTGATTTCGCAGATCCACACAGATCATATCCATAGAGACCCGCCCCACCAGCGAGCAATTATAACCGTCAATCAACACGGGTGTGCCGCTGGCGGCATGACGCGGGTAACCATCGCCATAGCCGATAGAGACCACGCCAACCTTCATATCCTCGGGGCAGACCCAACTACCACCATAGCCGATAGCATCGCCCTTTTTGAGCCGTTTAATCTCAAACAGCCTCGCCTTTAACGTCATCACAGGGCGTAGATCGTGCCCTTCAGCTTCCCACGCGACGAAAGGAGAGCAGCCAAAAAGCATGATACCCGGTCGTACCCAGTCAAATCGACTCTGCGGCAGCGCAAGCAGTGCTGCGGAATTCGCCATACTTTTCGATGATGTTTTCGATAGCGTATTGAACAAAGAGAGTTGCCGCTGATTTGCCGGGTGAGAGGGTGAGTCGGCATTTGCAAAATGACTCATCAGGGTAATATCACTACCAACCACCGCACAATTTTTCAGGCGTGCTGCGGCCTCAACAAACTGCGCGGCAGAAAAACCCAAACGGTGCATGCCTGTGTCGAGCTTCAGCCAGGTGGATATCAAGCCATCACGGCTATTCGCTAACTGCTCTAGCCACTCAACCTGCTGAAGCTGGTGAACAACAATCGACAATTGATACTGCTGCACCCCTTTAAGCTCTTCAAAGCTGAAAACACCTTCCAACAGCAGAATAGTTTTCTGGATGCCCGACTCACGCAGCTTGATCGCCTCTTGCAGGCAAGCCACACCAAAACCATCGGCATTTTTCAGCGCCTTGGCGACCTGGCAGAGACCATGACCATAACTATCCGCCTTGATCACCGCCAATAACTTACTCTGTGGCGCGGCCTGTTTTGCAACCGACAGATTATGCTGTAGCGCGACCAGGTCAATGGTAGCCCAGGCTCGTTGAATCACGTGAACCCATCCTCATCGTAGGCAGGCCCGGCGTAGTTTTCAAATTTGGTGTATTTACCCAAAAAGGTCAGGCGCGTGGTGCCAATGGGGCCATTACGCTGTTTACCGATAATAATCTCCGCCACACCTTTGTCTGGGCTATCTTCGTTATAAACCTCATCACGATAGATAAAGACAATCACATCCGCATCCTGCTCAATCGCCCCCGACTCGCGCAAATCAGAGTTGATCGGACGTTTATTAGGCCGACTCTCCAAGCTACGGTTAAGCTGAGAGAGCGCCACAACCGGCACATTCAACTCTTTAGCCAACGCCTTCAACGACCGTGAAATTTCAGATATTTCTGCAGTACGGTTCTCTTTTGAACCCGGCACCTGCATCAGCTGAAGATAATCAATCACGATCAGTGCCAGATCACCGTGCTCACGCACCAGCCGACGGGAACGGGCACGCAAGTCGTTGGGGCTTAAGCTAGGTGTATCATCGATAAAAATCTGCGTCTGCTGCAAGAGTGAGACAGCCGAGGTAAGACGCGGCCAATCTTCATCCTCCAGATTACCACTGCGGAGCCTGGTCTGATCAATACGGCCAAATGAGGAGAGCATTCGCATCACCAACTGCTCACCCGGCATCTCCATACTGAAAATAGCCACTGGCTTTTTGGTCTTCAGTGCCGCGTTTTCAGCAATGTTCATTGAAAAGGTTGTTTTGCCCATTGAGGGCCGGCCCGCAACAATAATTAAATCTGACGGCTGCATCCCCGAGGTCTGTTTATCAAAATCGACAAAACCGGTCGTAATACCGGTAATCGGTGAGTCGCTATTATAGAGAGTATCAATTTTATCAACAGCCTTGACCAGCAGCTCGTTAATATCCTGAAAGCCCTGCTTACTTTTCGAACCCTGCTCCGCAATTTTGAAAACCAGACTCTCAGCCAGGTCAAGCAGCTCACTACTGCTACGCCCATCGGGTTGATAGCCACTGTTGGCAATCGTTGTTCCCACATCAATCAACTGCCGCAACACTGATTTTTCGCGGACTATTTCAGCGTATGCACGAATATTGGCCGCACTCGGGGTGTTTTTTGCCAACATCCCCAGCTGACTAAGCCCCCCCACACCCTCCAGCTCTGCCATTTTATCCAGCTGTTCAGAGAGTGTAATGGCATCACATGGCTCATTTCGCCCCGCTAGAACCGCTATCGCCGCAAAAATCATCCGGTGATCATGGCGATAAAAGTCCTCCTCGGCGATCAGATCAAGCACCTGATCCCAGGCGTTGTTATCTAACATGAGCCCGCCGAGCACCGACTGCTCCGCCTCAATCGAGTGCGGTGGAATCTTTAAAGAGGCTGTCGATTCATCGACCGGGTTACCCGAGTTTGCTTTTGGGGACATAATCACTTTATTCAGAATAGAGGGTTAACTGAGAGGTTATCACAATAGAAGGGCGTACCACAGATGCCGTTGCCACCCCAAATATCACAACGAAAAAAGGCGGGCACCCGTTTCGAGTGCCCGCCCTCTTTTACCGCAGTGTTATTCAGCTATTACGCTAACACTCACTTGGCTATCAACATCAACATGCAGATGAACCGCAACACTATATTCACCTATTGCACGAATAGCCCCTTCAGGCATACGCACTTCAGCTTTACTGAGCTCAACACCCGCCGCTGTTACTGCAGCCGCAATATCGGCTGTACCGATAGAGCCAAACAACTTACCTTCATCGCCTGCATTACCAACGATTGTTACCGCTACAAGCCCTTCCAGCTTTTCCGCACGCAACTGAGCTGCTACCAACAGTTCAGATGCGTCCTTTTCAAGCTCGGCACGACGTGCCTCAAAAGAGGCAATGTTTGATGCCGTTGCCGGCACTGCCTTACTTTGTGGAATTAAAAAATTACGGCCATAGCCCGATTTTACAGAAACTTTATCACCCAGGCTTCCCAGGTTACGAACTTTCTCGAGAAGAATCACATCCATCCCAATACACCTCTTGTTTAATCATTAAATTCAATCAGCGCTGTCCTGATCATCACTCTTCTGCTGATCTTTCTCGGGGCGAGAGAGGCGTCGGCGTATATCAAGCCAAGTATCACTAAGCCCCAGCAGCATCAACAGAGCTGCAACTTGCGGCAGTGCAAACACCATCAAAAGATAGAGGCCGATCAACCAGCCCACATTCATTTTCCGTTCGGCAACCACGCCATGGATAATCGCCACCCCCTGTAGGAGGTAGAAAAAAACCAAAACAATCATCAAGTTGCCTGCCAGCATCCCCGCGCCCTGCTGGGCAAACATTGACACTAACATCACCACAAGGGCTATCCATGCGAGTGCTTTTGGCAGGCGAAGCTGATGAAACTCTAGCCTAAACCCGCCCGGGTTATACAACTGTGACTGCCACCATCGCCCAATAAAAAGGCCAAACAGTATATTCAGTGTCAAGGCAACTACGACAATCGCTGTCATGAGTCGGGACAACTGCTCGGTAAAAGCCGCCATTTCGACGCCACCGGCCACATCACCCATGGTTGCCAAGAGCGGCTCCAACACCTGCTGCCACCAGGCAACCGGATCACCCAATAACAGATGTGCCAACAAGGTCAATAGCAACCCGATACCACATGCGATGGCGATCACGTAATTCAGCGAACCGCTCTGCCGTAACTGCACTGATAGCGCCCAAACGGGCAACCAGATCATCGCCATGAACACAATGCCGGGAAGCAAGCTCCCCATCGCAATCATCGCTAATAGCGAAATCGCAACACCGGATATTAGAACAACCGAAAAGCC
Organism: Gammaproteobacteria bacterium; assembly: GCA_021647245.1. NCBI lineage: Bacteria > Pseudomonadati > Pseudomonadota > Gammaproteobacteria > Gammaproteobacteria bacterium. The sequence goes on along the minus strand of JAKIVC010000006.1, from coordinate 20,888 downwards.
GCTCAATGGACCCAAGCGCAATGTCACCAGCGCCACCGCACCACCACTCAGGTAGATGAAGGGCGCGAGCGGCAGCGATAATCCAGCAAACAGTATTGTAATCAGAACTGCCTGCATGCGGCCACGCATAATAAATGATGCCAAAGACCGCATAACCTATTCCTACCTTATACCTTGTACAAAAACGGCTTAGTTTTCGTGCGCATCACAATAGGGCAATAGCGCAAGGAAACGAGCACGTTTGATAGCGGTAGAGAGCTGACGCTGATAGCGTGCTTTTGTACCTGTAATACGACTAGGTACAATTTTACCGGTTTCAGTAACATAATTTTTCAGGGTAGCGAGATCTTTGTAATCGATTTCTGTAATACCCTCTGCCGTGAAGCGGCAGAACTTTCTACGACGAAAATAACGAGCCATCTCTATATCCTATCTTAACAATTCAAATAACAAACAGCGCTTACTCTGCAGCTGCTTTAGTCTCTTCAGTACGTCCCTGGCTCTCTTCACGACGTGCTTGTGGTGATGCTTCAACCACTGGGCCCTTCATGCTGACAACCATATTACGCAGCACCGCGTCATTAAAGCGGAACATACTGGTCAACTCATCCAATGCATTTTTTGAGCACTCAACATTCATCAGAACATAGTGTGCTTTATGGATTTTGTTAATAGGATAGGCCAACTGGCGGCGACCCCAATCTTCCAGGCGATGAACTTTTCCTTCATCCGCCTCGATGATTCCACGGTAACGCTCGATCATTGCAGAGACCTGCTCGCTCTGATCCGGATGAACCAGAAATACGATTTCATAATGTTTCATTAAAAGCTCCCTTCGGACTTTTTCTGGCCTTCAGCACATAGCAAAAGGCAAGGAGTTAATACAAAAATACCGCACACACAAGTACGGCAACGCGCATTCTACTGAAGCCCGAAAGATAATGCAATCCCCCTCACCCCCAGATAGAAACCTCTAAACCGCAGAAAGCCTTGACTGTATAATGGTTAGCAACGAAACCCACCATCACCCAATGGGTGCACAGCTCAAGGCTTATGATGATTCGACCCTACAAACTTGATACCACAAACGACTTACTCACATCCCGTGCCGGCTTATTAGCCACGGCCCAGTTAATGGACTCTCCCAATCTCGCCGAGCGTATTGACCATCACTTTCCGCTGCCCAAAAGCAATCGCGGATATAAACCGTCTGAATTCATCAAGGCGCTCATTTTAATGCAGCATGAAGGCCGCTTTCACCTAGACGATCTTCGCCACCTTCAGGAAGATGAAGCACTGCGCACTGTACTGGATCTCAACACACTCCCCCAAGTAAAGAGGGTCAAGTATAATATTAACTATTTATCTATACCAGGCTGACAAACTAAGCTCTTATTTTCTTCTAATCACCTCTTCATTTTTACCTGGTCGCTGGAATATTTATTGTGCGCCTCAATCCTAAGTGAACAGTGAGTAGTCTGTATAACCAAGGATAGGCTATACAACCAAAGAGTTAATATTGTATTTGACCCCTTATTAAGCTCTCTCTTCTTGAGAGACCGTTCAGGATCTCCCGAGTTGCCGATACTTCATAATGGTCAACATGCCATGCTTTACAACCCCGAAGCAGCTCTATGGCACTTGTCTGATGCACCACGCAATGGAGACTTCCAGGAGGGGTACCCTGTCGTCCTGCTTGGATAAAAAACTTACGAGGCTAAATCACTTCAGCTAATGCTTACGGCCTGTTGCCTTGCGCACATCGTGCTTAATATTTGGAGTTACCTCCGCCTACCCGATGTTTACTACCCAGTGGCTGACATACCTTGCTGGAACGGGATTCTCACCCGTTGGAAATATCGACCTTGCTCGGCCGCACACCCCTTATTTTCTTATTTTTTCGTAGAAAGAGTAACTTTTGGCGCATCTCCGAAGGATAGCTATCAAATACGGCCAGTACCTCCGGTTTTTCTATCTCACTCACACGCTTCCAGCTTTTTCTTGTCGGCTTTAGTCAGCTTACTGACAACCAAATCATATGACCCATTGGCCAAATCCAGAATCATCTCCTCGGGCAACTCTCCGCTTAATGAAATAGTGATCCAGTGTCGTTTATTCATATAGTACCCAGGTGAAATAGAGTCATATTGACTCACTAATACCTCGCCATCCGCCGGGCGGCATTTCAATGTAATTCTGGGCATTTCTTCCTTCTGAGATACCAACGCAAACATTTTGCCCATGACTTTAAAGACCAGTGCCTCTGGGCCAAATGGGTTACTTCCCTCTGCGCCTTTTTGTTTTCCGAGAGTTTCTTCGAGCTTATTTACCTTCACAGAATGTAACCTCAGTTCTTACAGGTGATCGCTAAAAAACCCATATCGAAAAACCGCTGATCAAACTCTTCTTTATCTTCTCTGCGGCGCATATCTTCCAACGCCTTTTTTCTTTCAAATGAAGGCGTTTGTATGCGTGTTTCTGGCCTTGGAAAAAAGATACGTTTTAGGCAATAGATTGTCAGTGCCACGCCCAACACCCAGTGGAGAAAAAAACCAACGGATATCCCTACGAATAGCGCCAAACATGCATCTATAATTTTCAGTATGATATTCCGCATTCTCTTACCCTCTAAAATCATTCAGGGAATAGGAGGATCAACCACGCGCTTAAACCAAGATTTAACATAATGAATCGGCATATGCCATACGTTATTTATAAATCACTTGAAATCAATCAATATCCTCAACATCACTCCCCCACTCCACCGCCATCTCTTCCACCACAAATTCAGCAAAGGCACTGATATCATGTTTCGATGAGGCTAGATCCAACGCATCCATGTATTTATCTCGCCGTGGTTTGTCAGAGCGAATCACTGTCCAGCGATAGCCACCTGAGGCCAGCATCGCATTCATAATGAAACGACCAATGCGGCCATTGCCATCCATATAAGGATGGATAAAAACAAACATGAAATGCCCTAACACTGCCCTCACCGAAGCTTCTGGTTCGTTTTTTAGGCAATAGAAAAATGCCTCCATCGCATCCATCAACGCACTTTTTGGTGGAGGCACATGGGCGGCACCACGAATGAATACCTGATCATTACGATACCCGGCCAAATCGGAGGCACGCACTATTGCGGCTTGAACAGAGGGTTCAAATAGTGATTGATACCATTTATGCAGATCACGCTCGATCACCTCACCCGCAGTGGCGTTCTCAAAGATGGCCGATAGACTCTCACAGACTTTATTGAACGCTAAGTGGTAGCCTTTAGCCGCCATGGCATTACGTTGATCACGATCGTTAGCTGAGTCATCAGGGTTCCATGCCCCCTGCCGGATGCGTTCTATCAAATCATAGTTGACCTGATAACCTTCGATAGAGAGTGAGTGATAGGCATCAAACCGGTAACGTTCCTCCACTTGGGCAAGGTACTGGGATGAGTCATCAGGCAATCCTGGTGCTTTAGGAAAAGCAGCCATCACGCCTTCGCGCATCTGTTGCCACAGGGCTTCAATACGTGCGACATAGGGGGAACGTGTTGGGCGTGAGCGTTGCCCTAACAGTGGTTGCTCAATGGTGAATGGGTTGGTTTCACGAATGCGCTCCCCTGCCATGTTATATCCGGCACTGATGGTCTCTGCTGCGGCCTCATCGCCTAAAAAGCGATAAGCCGCCACCATACGCCCTGCGATTACCGAGTGACCACCGTCGAGCACATAGCGGGCGATAGCCGCTGGATCGACCATGCGCAGAGCGATCTCGGCAGAGGTGGGGTTATGGCTAAAAAATGAGGGGGAGGCACGGCAAAGCGCAGCGGCCAGTGGCAGGGTTTGAATGCCCTCAATCACCTCACGCGCCTGAGCAACCTCACCTTTCCAAACCAACAGTGAGGTGTCATGGGGTAGTTCTACACGGGTATTGCCCCCTGAGGCACCCACCACCATCAACTGTTGGGGGACGTTATTCTGATCCAGCCAAAAATCTAATGATGACTCTGGAGAGAGGCAATACGCTTCACCGTATCGTTCAGCTAGGTAATCACAAATAAAATGCCAATAGGTGGCATACCACTGGGTGGTTTCCCCCTGCCCTTCAGGATGACCAAGAATGTACCAGCCACGGATAATCGGCGTGAGCCAGCCATTTTTCAGCAAACGCTCCCGGTCAGCACGCCCTATGTGGCTTGCCTGTACAATATTATCCTTAGCAACACCCTTTACACGTTCCAAAGAGGTTGCCAGTAATTCCCCAAATGTGGCCATCAGATTCTCATTTTACGACTTAGATTTTATTGTTTAGTGTTGAATGTTACTTATAATTTAACGCTGAACTATATTTATACTTTAATGTTGTAGCAAAGCATTCCTTTAATGTAAACCTCACTAAAATTAAAATACTCACAATACGGCTAATCTTGCCAAGCATCTCTCCCGTTAAGGCTAATTCTGTGATCTTAGCTGTATCTTCAACGCTTTTACGCTAGACTTTCCGATGCGAAAAAAGAAAAAAGAGGCTGATGATTTCGCGCTTGAGCAAATGGATCGCTTTGGTATCCCCGTCGACCATTTTGCGGCGGTCATGGGGCGCTTAGGAGGTTTTTACCTGAATAAAAATGATGCGGCGGAAACAGAAACACTACAACAAGAAAAATCAATTGCTGATTTCTTTTCTACACACCCAACGACTAAAGAACGAATAAAACTCGTTGATCAATTCAAAGCAAACCACCCATGATAGTCACCCGGAGACGTTAGGCCTCACCTCATCAGATAATTTTTTCCAAGTAAAGTGTTCATAAACACCCGACCAATACATGCCGAAACCGATGGCGAATAGCAGCTCTTCGATGGGCATAAACCAAATCGTCATACCGGTTAGCACGTCCATATTCCACACCCGGTCGATATAGCCCGGCGCACTCCACTCCAAACCGGCCAGAAAGATGGCGTAATAGACCAAAAACAGCAGTCCGCCTATCCAGGTTTTTCGCTTCAGATCCGGTCGGCACATCAGGGTGGCCCATGCGCCGGCAAACATGGCGATAATAGCGGGGTAGATTGGATTCCAGGGGAAGAAGTAGAGCACCATAAATACAACAAATGGCGTGGAGAGTGCTGCATAATGATAACGGTGTTGATGGCGTGTACAAGCCGCCACGGCTTGGGGGACTTTCTGGCTTATCAGGTTGTAAAATACCGACCCAATACCGCCAATACCAAAACAGAAAATCAGGCTTTCGATATCAAAGCCGGTCGTCTCTGCCAGGTCAAACAGACTGGGGGGCATCCAGTATTCGGGCACAAAAATAGGCTCGCTCAGGCCAAACGGCATGGTAAACAGGCTGGCCCATAGCATCGCTCGCCGCTGTGCGGGAAAGCGCCAGTAGACTAGCCCCCACGGAACTAGGAACGCACTCGACCAGAGTAGCCACACATATTGATCAGAATTCATCACTCCCCCTTACCCTAGGAGGCTGTCGGACTGAGGGTGAATCGACTGCGGAAAAGCCATTCAGGCCCCTTTCTCCGATCCTTTTCGTTGAATATGCCCAATATTCGCCTCAAACGATCAAAAAAATGGACTCAAAATGGCTTTCCCTCGCTACGATCACCTCAGTCCGACAGCCTCCTAGTACATCAACTCTCTTATATTGCCGAGGCGAAGTGCCACAGAAACGCCCGCAGGGTTGATGTACTCGTTGTTTACAACCAGCGCCGCACGCTCCACCCCAAAAGTTCAGCCAACCGAGGAATCCAGCGGCGTTGCCGCCAACGTGTCGCACACACCGGCGAAGCCTCTGCCAAATCGGCCTCAAACTGTGCTTGCAGACGTTGACAAAGATCGGGGTCTCGACTGACCAGGTTCAACTCGTAATTTTGAAGCAGGCTGCGGTAGTCAAGGTTGGCGGTACCCAGCGTTGCCCACTGGCCATCGGCAATAGCCACTTTGGCGTGCAGCATTCGCGGCTGATATTCATAAATTTTCACCCCGGCATCCAGCAGAGAGGCGTACACTGCATTTGCGGCCCAGCGGGCCAGGCGAACATCACTGGAGCACGGTACTAGCAGACGCACATTAACACCACGTTTTACCGCTGCCAGCAAGGTTTTCTGGGTGTGGTGATCAGGCACAAAGTAGGGTGTCGTCAGGCAGACCTGCTGTTTGGCAGCGCCCAGAAAGTCGGCATAGATACAGGCGATTCTCCGCCGGCTGGAGCGCGTTTGGTTGGGTACTAATACGCTATTCACCTGTTTATCTTCTCGCGGTACATGTTTTTTATCGCCCCGCCAAAAGGCATCAAACAGCTCATCAGCCTGAAGTGCTAGCGCCCCTTTAAATGAAGCGTGAGTATCACGCCAGCGCTTAGCGCCATAATAGCGTTGCGAGCTTTGTCGGTGAATATTAAAACCACCCAAAAAAGCGACCTCACCATCCACTACCAGCAGTTTGCGGTGGTCACGGCGGTTATATCGGAAGGGCTCACGCCAATACCAGCGATGAAAATGGTGCAGCTCCACACCGGCTATTTTAAGCTGCGGCCCCAGTGTTCGGTAAAACTGAAACAGCGAACCCCACGCGTCCACCAAAAGGTGTACTTCAACACCCGCTTTCGCTTTATCTGCTAGAGCCTGAGCAAAACAGCGCCCCACTTCATCATCCGCAAAAATATAGGTCTCCATCCAGACCCGTTTTTTCGCTGCCGCTATCTTCGCAAGCATGGCATCAAACAGCTCATCCCCTTCGGTATAAAGCTTAATAAAATCGTCATCAGCTTGTTGAGCTGGCTGCGCGTTACTGACACTGGAGGTTGTCATTACACCCTCGGCACCCGGATAAAATTGTATCGTCAAAGTCTATCGTAGTTCTCACTATTTGACAGGTCTTGTGCTGCGATGGCACCCGAGTGAACCATCAATCACATCTCAACCCCTTATCATTAATACACGGTTATAGGGTTTCATCTGCTCTCTATTTTCCATGTTCACGGCTTTCTGACTCATCAGTAACAGCAGGCTGACGCAAATAGTACCGCTCGCCCACAAAGACAATCAACACGCCAATCAACGCGGCATAGATCACCATCATATCAGTGGAGGCTTTCACGATTAAAAAGGCACTCAATACCACCACATCAAAAACAATCGCCGTAATCAAAACCGCCGCGTTGGCTTTAATCTCTTTTCGAAGGTGGCGGTAGACACCCCAATGCACGGCAATATCCATTAACAGATAGAAAATAGCGCCGAGGGATGCGATACGGCTTAAGTCAAAAAACAGAGTGAGGAAAATAGCAATCACGATGGTGTAGACCAGGGTGTGATTTTGAATAGTACCCGGCATACCAAAGTGGCGATGGGGCACCAGCTTCATGTCGGTTAACATTGCCAGCATGCGTGATACGGCGAATATGCTGGCGATCACACCGGATGCGGTGGCAACAATGGCCAGCGCGACAGTAAACCAGAGGCCATAGTCACCCATTGCCGGGCGCGCCGCCTCTGCCAGTGCAAAATCCTTTGCGGCGATAATTTCCGGTAGACTCAAGTTACCCGCGACCGCCAGTGCCACCAGAAAATAGATCACCACACAAATCACAATTGAGATAATAATCGCTCGACCGACATTGCGATGAGGATCTACAATCTCAGAGCCGCTATTAGTAATCGTGGTAAAGCCCTTATAAGCCAAAATCGCCAACGCCATAGCGGCAATAAACCCGGTAACAGTAGCATCTGCCTCGCTTGTCACCGGACTACTTTCAAACGAAAAGTCTGCAATCCATAAACCACCCACGGCAAATACCACAATGCCGCCAATTTTAATAAAGGCCATCACCAGCGAGAAAAAACCAATCGCACGGTTACCCGAAACATTGAGCAGAAAGGCAAAAATAAGCAAACCAACCGCCAGCGCCAGCACGATCCAGCTGCCCGGATCAATATCAAACAGTTGAACACTGTAAGTACCAAAGGTTTTTGCCACTAGACTTTGGTTAATAACCATTGAAAAGTACATCAGCAGTGCGCCCGCCGCTGTCATCACGCCCTTGCCGTAGGCTTTTTGCAAAAACATCGCAATACCACCTGCCGAAGGGTAGGCGTTGGATAGCTTCACATAGGAGTATGCACTAAATCCTGTTACCACCGCCGCCGCAAGAAACGCCAGCGGAAACAGCGAACCTGCAAGCTCTGCAATCTGCCCGGTCAGCGCTAGAATGCCCGCGCCGATCATCACCCCAGTACCCATGGATACCGCGCCCAATAAGGTCAGGCTATTTTTCTTATACTGCAGTTTTTTATTGTGTTGAGAGTGATTTTCCATAGGGAGCCCTTTGATGAGGTGCTCTTAACATTGCGCCTGGATAGCCGCACAGCTATGAGCATTATCTTTTTAGTTCACTTGTCCTTGAGCTTTCAATTAAGCTCAAAAACAGAAACCTGATAAAAATCAGAAAAACAGTAAAACGCATCAATCTGCCGAATCACCTTGCCCTGTTTTTTTGCATGTTTATTCAACATCTCCATCAAATCTACCTGCCAAAAACTCCCCAGGAAGGGTTCCAGACGCTGCAATACCCAGCGTGTTACTGGAAACCGCCACAGCAGGTGCTTTTTAGGAGAGGCGCCATATTCAGTGATAACAAAGCGACCGCCAGGTTTGAGTACTCGAATGGCCTCTCCAAGGCTGCGTTCCCGCGCATCAGGTGGCAATTCGTGCAGTAGAAAGAAGATTAAAACCGTGGTAAATACATCATCACCATAGGCAAGGTACTCTGCATTCATACGCGCACAAAGTAACCGCTTTTTATCTGCATCCGTCAGTTTTTTCTGGGTTGCTCTGAGCTGAATATCCGCTACATCCATAAGATAAAGCTCATCATCCATCGCTTTGAGCAGCGAGGGTGTCATGCTTCCATAAGCACAGGTGAGTTGTAACATCCGCCCTTCTGGCCGCTCTTTCATGCAGTCGCTTAGTGCCCGTTGAGAGAGTGTTTTGTACTGGCCAAAAAGAATCGCATTGATAATCAGTTGATGATCAAAAAACCAGACACCCCAATGCCAGAGATAGGCCCACCAATAGTTACGCACCAAATATTCGGGTTTACCATCGATAAAACGATACCAAATATTCATGACCTTCCACTGTGGTGTTCAACCTGCTCTACTAACGTTCCTGAAAGCAACTGATCCAGAAACTCTTTTTCATCGAGGCTTGTCGCACGAAACATCACACCGATCCCCCTATCCCCGCTGTGCACCACCAAAGCAGGTAAATACCCACAAGATGAGCATTCAACATCGACCGCCGTATGTATGGGTACGCTCTCGTTCAGTTCAATAAACATACCCTCGCTGGAGATATCGCAACTTCGGCCATACAGAATCGAACCATCACCTCCCCTGACAGTGACATCCAAAGAGAACTGAAAGCGTTTTTTATATCGATGTTCCATATTCAAGCTCCTTGAACTTGCCATTAGCGGCTCCCCTCACCATGCACCTCAACGGTGAGAAATGCCTTCCACTGGTCTAGCGGTGGAAAAAAGCCGCTGTTTTATGCACATATTCACTGTATGTTTCGCCGAATTCGACCTCGGCGCGCCGCTCTTCTACCCGCGCCAGGTGTACATAGGCGTAGAGCATCATGGGTGCCATCAACACCGTGAGAAAGGTAGGCCACTGCACCAAAAAACCGATAATGAGCAGAAACAGCCCTGTATATTGTGGGTGGCGGGCGTAAGCATAAATACCATCGGTTACCAGCTCGCCTCGGGCGGCATGGATCTGTGTCCAGCCTTTTGAGAGCAGGGTGTAACCCATCAGCATCAACAGCAGACTTAAGCCCATCACAATGATCCAGGCCAGATTTGAGCCACCAAATACCACTACCCAGAGGTGCCCCAGTTTGTGATTAAAGGGTTGCAGAGCAGGGTAAGCATCGCCCAGCCAACCGGTGAGTAGATAGATGGTGAGCGGGAAACCATACATTTCACTAAAAAGTGCTACCAGAAAGGCAACCACCACTCCCATGCTACGCCACTCCTGCCCTCCCCTTGGCTTAAGAAAGCTCAAGATAAAAAACAGAAACAGCCCGACATTAAAGGCGGCAACTACCCACATGCCATAAGCGTATTCGAGATCCCCACCGTGCATTTTTTGACACCCCTTGTTAACCCTAAAATCAATCTTTTGGACGCTGATATACAAAAGGTGCAATGGATTTTTTATGGCTCCCTTTTCGCTGAATTTCGACCACGATACGGTAGCGCTCGGCTTGATGCATCATGAAGTAGTTGCCATAACTCAAGGCATTTCCTGGCATCACTTCCAACTCTTTTGAAGAGCCCGTAACACCCAGAAGACCCACCGTAGCTTTTAACTTGGCATCCGCAATGCGCAGGCCGTTTTTACTATCAAAAATGGCAATCAGGATGTGATAACCATGCTCTTTAGGGGTTGCGCTGTTGTGCATTTTTTCCGAGGTTAACTGTGCCGGAATAACACCTAGGTAAACATCCATACCATCTATTTGAAGATGGCGATTAGAGTCATCAGCCATCACTAGACTGGCCGCAAACAGTAAACAGAAAAAAACCGCTATATTTCTATATAACATTGTCTTGCTCCTCTTTTGCATGAGCCGCTTGGTGCGGAAAAACACCCCTTCACCCCCCCCTTTAAAAAAAAGGGGGGCGAAGGGGGTTAACGCCATTACAACTTAACCCTCTTTAATCTAAGTGCATTAGTAATCACCGACACTGAACTAAATCCCATCGCCGCCGCCGCAAAAATAGGCGAGAGCAACAAGCCAAAGGCTGGGTAGAGTAAACCGGCGGCAATGGGTACGCCCGCCGTGTTATAGATAAAGGCAAAAAAGAGGTTTTGACGGATATTACGCATGGTTGCACGGCTCAGACGTCTGGCCCGCACGATGCCTCGCAGATCGCCTTTAACCAGGGTGACACCGGCGCTCTCCATGGCGACATCGGTACCGGTGCCCATGGCAATCCCCACATGGGCTTGAGCCAGCGCCGGAGCATCGTTGATGCCATCACCCGCCATGGCAACAATATGACCTTCGGCCTGTAACTGCTTGACCACTTCGGCCTTTTGCTCTGGCAGCACCTCGGCGTGTACTTGATCAATATCCAGCTTGGCGGCGACCGCTTCTGCGGTCTTGCGACTGTCACCGGTGAGCATCACAATTTTGATCCCCTCACCATGCAGGTCACGGATCGCTTCGGGGGTCGTCTCTTTAATGGGGTCGGCCACACCGATCAAGCCAGCCGCCTTGCCATCAATGGCCAATAGCATCACAGTTTGACCTTCAGCCCGCTGGTTGTCTGCCTGTTGTGGAAGGGCACCGGCGTGGATACCCAAACTCTCCAGCAGTTTAATATTGCCCAGTGCCACCTGGCGCCCATCAACCACTCCCGTAACACCCATACCGGTAACCGATTGAAAGTCATCAGCCTGAGTCAACGCCACACCTCTCGCCTCAGCACCCTGTACAATAGCCTCAGCCAGTGGATGCTCGCTGGCCCGTTCAAGCGTGGCGGCAAGGCGCAGATTTTCATTCTCCTGAAAACCCTCGGTGGCCATGACTGAAACTAGCTTGGGCTTGCCTTCAGTGAGGGTGCCGGTTTTGTCAACCACCAAGGTGTCGACTTTTCGTAACACCTCTAATGATTCCGCGTTTTTAAACAACACGCCCATCATGGCCCCTTTGCCGGTGCCCACCATAATTGACATCGGTGTTGCCAAGCCTAATGCACAAGGGCAAGCAATAATCAGCACAGCTACCGCATTAATCACCGCATAAGCAATCGCAGGCTCTGGCCCCCACAGACTCCAAACGATGAAAGTAATTATTGAGATGAGCACCACCACCGGGACAAAGTAACCGGAAACGGTATCGACCAGCCTTTGGATGGGTGCCCGGGAGCGTTGCGCCTCAGCGACCATTTTGACGATCTGTGATAGCAGTGTGTCTGAACCCACTTTTTCGGCGCGCATCAACAAGCTGCCGGTACCGTTAACCGTGGCACCAATCAAACGTTCTCCCGCTGCTTTGGCAACCGGTAGCGGCTCTCCTGTGACCATCGATTCATCAACATTGCTTTCACCGCTAAGGGTAGTGCCGTCGACGGGGACTTTTTCACCTGGCCGTACCCGAAGCGTGTCACCCACCTGCACGTGCTCCATGGGAATATCTTCTTCACTGCCATCTTCTCGTACAATACGTGCGGTCTTGGGCGCAAGCCCCAGCAGCAGCTTGATCGCCGCATTGGTCTGGCTGCGCGCCCGCAACTCCAACATCTGTCCCAGCAGTATCAATACAGTAATCACCGCCGCCGCCTCGAAATAAGCGGGTACAACACCGACTTTGTTAAGCACTTCGGGTGGAAAAATACCGGGGAAAACGGTGGCGATAACGCTGTAACTCCAGGCCACAGAGACACCCAGTCCAATCAGGGTAAACATATTAAGGTTACGCGTAACCAGCGACTGAATTGCACGCACATAAAATATCCAGCCACCCCAGATGACCACCGGGGCTGAGAGCACCATCTCAATCCACTGGCGAAGGTTGGGTTCAATCAATTCAGCCATCGCCTGTGGCCAAAACTCAGCGGCCATGGCACTGAAAAAAACCGGAATGGCGAACAGGGCGCTGATCCAGAAGCGGCGGCTCATATAGTCCAGCTCGCTGGTGTCATCCTCCACTTCAACCGTCATTGCCTCTAACGCCATACCACATTTGGGACAGGAGCCAGGGTGATCCTGAATAATTTCTGGATGCATCGGACAGGTGTATTGAGTTTTGGTGGCGATGACGGGAACCCCTTTTGGCTCCAGTGCCATGCCACATTTAGGGCAGCTGCCAGGGCCTTGTTGCTCCACTTCCGGGTGCATCGGGCAGGTGTAGATTGCAGACTCATCCACAGGCTGATTTGATGCTTGTGTGGCGTGAGACACCTGTGATTTTCCATCACAACAGCTGTGGGGGTTTTCTGCTGTCGGCTCTGGTTCGGCCGCCGCTTTGCCACCGCAGCAACTCTCTGTTTTTTCTGCTGGCTCGGGCGTGGCACTCTTCTGGCCACCGCAACACCCCTCTGTTTTTCCTGCTGGCTTCGATTCTGCCTGTTTTTTACTGCTGCAACAGCAGCCACCCTTCTCTTTACCCTTATTTTCTGCCAGATACTGGGTCGGTGATGCCGAAAATTTACTCAAACAACCTGCACTGCAAAAAGTGTATTTTTCACCTTCATACTCTGCATGATGTTCAGATGCCTCAGTGACACTCATGCCACATACCGGATCCACCAGCGCCTCACTCGGTAGATATTTTTCAGCATCATCCTCAAATTTATGCTGACAATGCTCACTACAAAAGTGATAACGCTGCCCTTGGTACTCAGCGTGATATTTTGACTCTTTAGTAACACGCATTCCGCATACCGGATCGCTTTTCATAACCCATATCCTTTTATCATCTTTAACCTACTCACAGGCTAGGCCTGCGCAATCACTACTTTTCCATACTCATTTTTTGTTGCTGCATCATCTGCTCCATCATCTGCTCCATCATATTTTGCATCATATCCATACGCTGCATCATCATGCTGTGACAGTTTTTCATCTTTTCGGGGGCCATCATGCCCGACATATTTCCTTGCATACCTTTGGGCATCATAGCCATCCCTTTGTGCATCACCTGCATATGTTGCCGCAGCAGTTTTTTCTTCTCCTGCTTGTTCTCTGCACTGTGAATTCGCATCATAATCGCCTTCATTTCGTTCATATGTTGATGCATTTTTTCCATCTCCATCGTGGCCATTCCATCTGACTGGAGAGTCTTTTCAGTGCTATTTTCTTTCTCTTTATGATGGCTGCTGTCTGCCAGCAACGGTGTTGATAACAGCATCAGAGCCGTGGTTGTTACAGCCAATAATTTAATGTTCATTTTCGCTCTCCCGGTTAGTTTAGGTAGGTCATAAATATCATTTTATGGATTCAATCAGGTGGCAGATCGCCTCACCATCCGGTTCGCCATCCGGCATCTCCTTCCATCTATTAAGAGCTTCATCCATACGTTGTTGCAGGTTGTTCAATTCGAAGAGTCGCACTCTATTTTCATCAATCCGTTGTTGAATCATGTCGCGCACCACCGGACAGGGCGACTCTCCATCACTGCTGTGGTCAAAAATGGTTTGTATATCACCTAACGTAAAGCCAAGCCCTTTAGCACGGCGAATAAACGCCAACTTTTTTAAATCATTATCAGAAAAAAGCTTGTAACCGTTTACAGGGTTTCGAGTGGGCGTTAATAATCCGATGCGCACATAGTGACGCACCGTGTCGGGTGTGGTTTTTGTCGCTTTTGATAACGTTCCAACCGTTAGCATTGCTTCACTCTCTTCCCATTCCTGCGGCCCTACTCCCAAGAGTAAGGCCTATGTGTTGCACACAGGTCAATGCACTATTTTTTTATCCGAGAAGGATCCAACCCAATCGAGTGGTGCGGCTGACAATCTCATCAGCCGAAAGACCCTAGACAATCGCTTCTTTGCTTAACGATAGACGGTTTAGGATGTCACTGTGGTGACATGTTCATTACAAAGCTGTCATAAATGCACCTGTACATCTGAGCGCGTGCTCTACGCAAAACAGAACCCCCCATGCCATTCACCCCCCCTTTTTTAAATGCGAACGATAGTAATTATCATTTACATTTGCATTCAATGCGTTCATAATTTACTCAGCTACCCCCTATTCAATGCTAGCGAGCGATACAGCATGATCTGGGTAAAGCCCGCTACAGCAACCCTTATTGAGGAAATATAACAGTGAAAAAACAATACCGTTTACTGCACGGCGCTATCACCATGGCGGCACTTGGCCTGGCACTTCCTGCGGGTGCAGCAGATAAGATGGCGGTTGATGCCCATGCGGGTGCCAAGGTGCTTGATAAGATTATGGTGATCGGCAATCCGGCGAATATTGAAAAAATACCCGGCTCTGCTCAGGTTGTTAAAAAAGAGGATATTCGCCAGCAGAATTATGATGATGTGAATCGCGTGCTACGCAAAGTACCGGGTGTCTATGTGCGTGAAGAGGATGGTTTTGGTCTCTTTCCAAGCATCAGTTTGCGAGGAGTGGATACCACCCGCAGCTCTAAGGTAACCGTTATGGAAGATGGCGTGATGATGTCCCCCGCCCCCTACACCGCACCCGCTGCTTACTATTCACCCACCGCAGGGCGCATGAGTGGACTAGAGGTATTGAAAGGTTCCAGCCAGATAAAATATGGCCCACACACTACCGGTGGCGTTATCAACTACCTCTCAACAGCGATTCCAACCCAAGAGAAAGCGTATCTAAAGTCAACCTTTGGCCGCTTTAACGAGCAACGCACCCACGCCTATGTAGGAAATACTTTTGATGCCGGTGCCGCCGGTCAGTTCGGTATTTTGCTGGAGGGGTATCGCCGACAGAGTGATGGTTTCAAAAAAATTGATGAGCGTGCTGATTTTCGCAACGGAGATGAGACCGGATTTTCTAAAACAGATGCCATGATTAAACTTTCATGGGAACCAGACAGCACAATCTATCAGCGTTTTGAGTTTAAATACGGTAGCAGTGAGCTGGATGCTAATGAGACCTACCTCGGCTTGAGCCAAGCCGACTTTGATGCCGACCCAACACGCCGTTATGCCGCGTCACGTTTTGATAACATCAAGAGTGAACAGAGCCAGACATCTCTGCGCTGGAGCATCAGCCCTACAGATGATATCGATGTTATTACCACCCTCTACCAAACTGACTTCAAACGCAACTGGTACAAACTCAGCAGTATTAATGGAGATAAAATCGCCGCCGTTGTGGAGACACCCGGCCCATCACAAACATGCATGAAAGGGCGCGGGCCTTGTGATATGGATATCAAGGCCAACAACCGATCCTACACTACACAAGGCATCGAAACAGTGGGTTATTTTCGTTTTTCGAACGGTGATATCCAACACGAAATCATGGCCGGTCTTCGACTGCACGAGGATGATATAACGCGCTTTCAGTGGCAGGACACCTACACTCAGGATGGTAATGGCCTCATCACCGCAGTGAGCCGTGGCACCCCGGGCGCTGCCGGTAATCGTTATCAAAAAACCAAAGCATTGGCACTGTTTGTTCAAGACACCATTGAAACCGGCGCCTGGACTTTTACCCCCGGATTTCGTTACGAGCAGCTCAATCAGACCTCCGAAGAACCCAAGGGCACCCTGCAAAGCGCCGGTGGCACCAAAGGCCGAGATGGCGAAAACAGCTTTAGTGTCAACGCCTATGGTGTGGGTGCGGCGTACCAGATCAACACACAATGGACGGGGTTTAGCAGCCTGCACACCGGCTACTCCACCCCCAGCCCACGAGGTACCCGAGGCGGTCTTGACCCGGAATCCAGTACCGCCTTTGAAGTGGGCGTACGCTATGCCAACCCAGCACAGGCATTCGCCGCTGAAAGCACATTTTTCTACACCGCTTTTAATGACTTGATCGTCACCGACAACGTCGGCGGTACCGGAACCGGTGAGGATGAAAATTTTGGAGAGTTGGATACTTTGGGTATCGAGCTTGCCCTTCAATATGATGCCGGTCTTGCTAATAGCTGGGGGCTGAGCAACCCCTCTTTTATCAGTGCCACCTACACCAATGCTACACAAAAAAATGACTCGATCTCTACCGATGCCGAGTCTATTTTCAGCTATGGCAAAGCGGGCAACGCCGTTCCCTATATTCCGGCACTCACCTTGAGCCTCGGCACGGGTATCGAGACCCAAAAATGGGGCGCATTCATCTCCGGTAACTATGTAAGCGCCACCTATACCAGTGCCAGCAATGTTAATGATCAGATCAACGGCGCGGGTGATCCCGATGCACGATATGGCAAAACAGATCGCTATTTTACCGCTGATATTTCAGCCTTTTATCGCCTGAATGAAACCGTGAAAATTTTCAGTGGAGTACAGAACATCTTTGATGCGACATATGTGGTATCACGTCAACCCTATGGCGCACGCGGTGGTTTACCACGGTTTGTTTATGCCGGCATTGAGGTGGATATGTAAACCACCCTTTCTTTAAAGAGCGCTCTCTCAACAATCAAAACCACGGTAAATAAACATGAACATAGTCGATCTATTCCAACAAGGTGGGCCGGTGATGTGGGTATTACTCGCCATGTCGATACTGGCCGTCACCATTATCCTACTGAAGCTGTTTCAGTTCTTTCGTAGCGGTTTGCGGCGCCTGGACTTTGTCGACCCTGCACTCACGGCACTCCAGCACCATGACCACCACACGGCATTAGCGGCCTTAAAAAAACAGCGCAGCCCGGTAGCCCATGTCATGGAGAGCGCCATACGCTGCGGCGCTGATCCCGCCATGAACGCAAAAGATGTCGAGGCGGAAGTGAGCCGCATCGGCTCGGCCCAGATACGCAACCTTGAATCATGGCTGCGCGGGCTCTCATCCATCGCCCACTTGAGTCCACTATTGGGATTATTGGGAACGGTGACCGGTATGATCGCCGCCTTCATGAGCCTTGAAGCGGCGGGCAGTCAGGTTGATCCATCGATCCTCTCCGGGGGGATCTGGGAAGCGCTACTCACCACCGCCTTTGGTTTAACCGTAGCGATTCCGGCGATGGCGGCCTTCTACTATCTGGAAGGTGAAGTTGACCATGTACGCGCCTCCATGAAAGATGTGAGTATTCGGGTATTGCGCCATTTTGGTAAAACACCCAGTAACATCTCTAGCCGCGATGATGAGAAAATCGAGGATGAGACCCATGGAATTTGAAGGCCGTGCACGCATTCACTCGCACCTCGATATTGCTCCACTCATCGACATCGTCTTTCTGTTATTGGTGTTTTTTATGTTAACCAGCACCTTTTTAGTACCCGAAGCGATTGAGCTGGAGCTACCTAAATCCAGCAGCGCCACCCTCACCGAAGAGAGGCCGATAGTGGTCGCCTTCAATAGAGAGGGCCAGCTCGCACTCAACGGCAAAACCCTCCAACTCAGCGAACTTGGCAACGCCATCAAACCACTGATTGCAGGCAACAGTGAACTCACCATCACCCTAAAAAGTGATGCCCACACTGAAGTGCAGCAACTGCTGGCGATTATGGATGAGATCCGAGCTGCCGGTGGCAACAACGTTGCGTTAGCAACCCTACAGAAGTAGAGCATACCGATGTCAATTACATGGCGACAGATGAGCATTGCACTGCTCGTCACACTTGCGCTACACGCTGGCGTGGCGGCTTGGTTGGTGCTACCTGCGCCCCTATTGGTAGAAAAACCACCGGAGAAAATGCTTCGAGTCAGTCTGTTGGCGATTGCCGCCGAGCAGACCCGTGTAACAGCGGCTGCCCCTACACCAAAAACTGAACCCACGGTACAACCAAAACCAGAGCCAGAGCCAGAGCCAGAGCCCATCATTCAAAAGCCTGAGCCTGTCATTAAACCCACACCACTACCCGTTGAAAATATCCCCGAAGTGGTAGCGCACCCAGTGATCGAGCAGAACGCCCCCAGACAAGATGTCGCCCCCGCACCGTTAAGTGCCGTAGCGAGCGCACAATATGAGCAGCAACTGGGCGCCTGGCTAGAGCAGCAGAAAAAATACCCCCGTCAAGCCAAGCGGATGCGTATTGAAGGTGAAGTCTGGTTACGCATTTTAATCGATCGCAATGGCCAGACCAAAAGCGTCACATTAGAACAGCGCAGTGGTAACCGCTTGCTTGATAAAGCGGCCCTCAAGATGGCAGAGCGGGCAAATCCTTTCCCGCCCATACCTGAAAACGACCCGCGCCAGAAGGTAGAGTTTATCGTGCCGGTACTGTTTGCCTTGCAGTAACCGTTTGCTAATGTTTGTGATCGTGCCCATCATCACTCATCTCATCCATGCCACTAAAGTCCATCATATCGTCGTGATCGGTCACCTGCCCCTTGTCATCTCCATGGGCATGACCGCCACCCTCACCGTGCGCATGAGAATGCCCGTCACCTTCGGACTGCGGCAACGACATCACGCCTAAACCATAGCGGTAAACCAACTCACCGCCGTGCCAGGCAGTAGCGCCTAAAACACCCCCCGCAATAACCATACAGGCTGCAAAGGCGACCCCCCTAGCGCTCTCTTTTCTGGCCCAGATAATCGACCAGGCAGCCAATGTCAAAAACAGCGTAACAGTAACTACCGCCCAGTTACGGTGTTCGGTCATCGCCAGATGAGAAGGGGTGTCATGGGCAACCGTGTTATAAGCATCCAGCCCGGTAAGCGCGGTAATAACAGTCACTCCAGCACCAAACCAGAGCGACCAGTTTGCCACCGTTTTCCACTGCTCTTTTAACGGTGATTTGACAAAAAACATCACCACATGCAGAGCCACAGAGAGTGAGAGTAGCGCCACCGTAAAGTGGACAAAAATGGGATGAAAATTAGGGATGATTTCAGGCATTACTCGGTTCCTTATAAATTTATTAGACGTTTTCTACCACCGCCTCAGAGCGGGTTCGAATACGGTAGAGCTTTTCTACTGGCAGTACCGCGACGATTCCATCTCCCGCCAGTCCCACATGGGCTGTATCTATGATCGCCTAGGCAATGGTTTCGGCATTTTTCTCTTTCGTAAATATCTCAATCCGTGCATGGCTCACCATCCAGTCGCTCGAGTAAAAGTCCACATACTCACCGTAACCCTTCACCTTGGTCACACTAATACCACTCACCCCAAGGTCTTGCAGCCTCTTCTCTACCTTCTCCAGCACATCACGCTGGATAATCGCGGTTATTTTTCGGTAATTCATATTTTCACCTCTTTTTTGGGGCTCACTCATAACCGGCTGTGGTGCCACCGCACAAAAACCCTGCGGCTCCACACCAAGCGCTGCATTAAATTTACTCGACATATTTTGAAAGCCAATCAACCCGGTCATCTCTATAATCGCATCATCATCAAAGTACCGACGCAGCACCTCAAAGTGTGCTTCGTGGGTCTGTCTATTGCTATAGGTCATCGCCTCAGCATAATGGAGTGCCGCTTTCTCCTGATCACTGTACAGATCACAATCAGCAAACGCTGCAAGCTGGATGAGCTTCTCCTCACCGATACCCCGCTTTAGTGCAGTGGAAGAGTTAATATCGACACAGAAAGGACACCCATTTATCTGCGAAACCCGCACCGTTATTAATGTCCTTAAAGCCGGTTCCAACGGTGAAGAGGCACAGTCAAAAGCACCATAGAGCAGCGCAAGGGAAGCAAACACTTTAGGTGACCGCCCCCACAGTCGAGCAGGCTCCAGAACCGCACCATATTTCCGCTTTTGATTCCAGAAAAAGAGCTTCACATACCAAGGGAACTTATACTCGGCGGCGGTGCTGATGATTGACATAGCCACTCCTCCTATTATGAATCACGCGAAAGCCTATAGACTTGTAGGAGTCTAGTAACCGCACCCTGTCTATCGGGTGACATACTCATTACAGTTTTGTCATGTTGCCGCCCCTAAACTAAGAAAAGAAAAGAAAAGAAAAAAGGGGTCAAATGCAATATTACTCTTTTTGTTGTATGACTTATCCTTGGTTATCCATGCTGCTCTCAGTTCGCTTGGGATTGAGGCGTATGATGGAAGAAGATAAAAGTTTAGTTTGTCAGGTCTAAAAAACATAGCGTCAATATTGTATTTGGTCGAGTAGATGGGTTCCTCTAGCTTTATCAGGATCATGATGGCCATCACACGGCCGATTTCCTGCTTCTACCATTGTTGCCACACCCCTCTCAGAACCGTGCTTGCGCTATTTACGCACAC